>CALFOA010000208.1 GCA_937919795.1 uncultured Neisseria sp. | reverse complement strand
TCTGAAATGCCTGTCTGAAAAACTTACAGCGTGCGTTCCAACAGGTTCAACATATTCTGCCAACTGGTTTTGGCGGCTGCTTCATCATAATGCAGCGCATCAAACTGGTTTTTGATGCCGTTGGCGGTGGCCTGCGGGTTGGTGAAACCGTGTCGTGCGTCGGGGAAAGTATCGATATGGTAGTTTGCCTTGGCTTTGTCCATTTCCGCTGTAAACGCTTCTAATACTTCCGGCGGTACCAGTGGGTCTTTACCGCCGGTGGCCAGCAGCAATTCGCCTTTTACCATGCCTTCGGCAGCGGGGGTAGCGGTTTCGAGCAGGCCGTGGAAGCTGGCGACAGCCTTCAGCGGTACGCCGCGACGTGCCATATCAAGTACCACTCTGCCGCCGAAACAGAAACCGATCGCGCCGATATTGAGCGCATTCACTTCCGACTGCGCTTGCAAGGTTTCCAATGCCAAGCGGGTGCGTTCGTTCAGTTTTTCCGGCGCTTCCAGCAGGGCAGTCATATTGGCGGATGCCACCGAAGCCTCGTCGGTTAACTGCGCGTCGCCGTACAAATCCATTGCCAGCGCGGCATAACCGGCCTCGGCCAGCCGTTCGGCACTTTTCTTGGCGTGTTCGCTCAAACCCCACCATTCAGGGGCGACCAAAATGCCGGACAATTCATGCGGTGCATTGGCCGGGCAGGCGAAATGGCTTTTTAAGGTAATGCCATCGGAAGTGGTGTATTCAATCGTGCGGGTGGTAATGCTCATAGCGGTCTCCTAAATGGGTTCGAGGGCGACAACTGCCTGTTTGGAATACTTGATTGTAGGTGCTATCCGACAAAATGGCTATAATTGGGGCGTAAAAGATTCAAAACAAAAGAAAGGTTTCGCCATGTATCAGCCCATTCAAACCCTGCCCGCAGGCGCGCTCGACATCGTCGGCGACGTACACGGTGAATGGCAGGCGCTGCAAAACCTGCTGCATCATTTGGGCTACGACGGCGAAGGCAATCACCCGCAGAGCAGGAAGCTGGTGTTTGTCGGCGACTTGTGCGACCGCGGTCCCGAAAGCCCGGCTGTACTCGCTTGGTTCAAACGCGCTTATGAAGCAGGGAATGCGCTCGCGGTGTTGGGCAACCATGAATTAAACGCCATCATCGGCGACCCCAAAGACGGTTCCGGCTGGTTTTTCCCCGAACGCGCCGCCAAAGACGGCCGTTTTTATGCGCCTTGGCAAACACTGGCCGAGGGCGAACACGAAGCGCTGATTGCTTGGCTGTCGCAACTGCCGATTATCTTGCAACGCAGCGACCTGCGCATCGTGCACGCCGCTTGGATCAGCGATTCCGTGCAGGCACTGCAACAAGGCATACGCGGCGGCGTAGCGGAAAGCTACCAACGCTGGGATGAAGATTTACATCGCGAAGTGGGCACGCAAAGCTGGTATGCCGACTATCTGCACGAACAGCAACGCCATGCGCAAGCACTGGAAAATCCGCACGAAGCGCCGCCATTCATGCCCGCCACCGCCCACTTCGAATTGCGCCGCAGCCAGCAACATCCGATTCGTACCCTCACCAGCGGTGCCGAACGGATGTTGGCAGAACCCTTCTTTGCCGGCGGCCGCTGGCGCTTCAGCGGTCGCGCTGCTTGGTGGAACCACTATACCGACGACGCGGCGGTGGTGGTCGGCCATTATTGGCGTAGTTGGAACGGCAAGCCTGCGGTTTCCTCGCGCGAAGCGCTGTTTCCCGAGGCCGCCAACCGCTGGCTGGGCGCACGACGTAATGTATTCTGCATCGACTTTTCGGTAGGTGCACGCTGGCGCGACCGCCAAGCCAAGCCGCCGGTTGAGCCCGAGCAATCCCGCTTCCGCTTGGCCGCTTTGCGTTGGCCGGAAAAAACGCTGGTGTTTGATAATGGCGAAACGGCAGAAACCGTGGCGTGAAAATGGCTGATAACACAATGCCTGTCTGAAAACCATGTTGTGAGTTTTCAGACAGGCATTGTGTTATAGCGAAAGTAATAAAGAATTGATACAAGGCAGCGAGCTGCAGACAGTACATAGAGTACGGCAAAGCGAGATAACGCCGTATCAGTTTTTTAGTGCTTTCGCTATATCTCAAAAAGTTAAATTGAGTGCCCTTATCGGCGGCGGCATACCATTTGGAAGACCTGCCAGAACACACAGAATGCACCGACAATAAACACCAGATCGCCAAGGGTACGGATCCAACGCAGTGTTTGCAGGAAATCCTGCTGCATAAAGCCTTCGCTGCGTGCGTACCACAGCCCTTCGGTGATGCTGGCATGAGCCTGATAAATACCGATGGGCAACAGGCTGGTGACAATCATCAACACCAAGCCGCCGTTGAGCGACCAGAAACCGATTTTCATCAGCCGGTCATTAAACGGGGCGTCGGGATGCAGATAGCGGGCGATGAGCAGAACAAAACCCAGGGCCAGAAAGCCGTAAACACCGAATAGCGCCGCATGGGCGTGCACCGCAGTGGTGTTCAGCCCTTGAATATAATACAAGGAAATCGGAGGGTTAATCATGAAACCAAACACGCCCGCACCCAGCATATTCCAGAACGCCACCGCCACAAAACAGCGTACCGGCCAAGCCAAGCGCTGCATCCACGGGGTTTGGTGCTGCATGCGCCAGTGTTCCCATCCTTCATAACCCAACACAATCAAAGGAACCACTTCCAAGGCGGAGAATGATGCACCGATGGCCATCACCGGCGTGGTGGTGCCGGAAAAATAAAGGTGGTGGAAGGTACCCGGAATGCCGCCCACCAGAAACAGCGAGGCGGAAGCCAATGCCGATGCGGTGGCCAAGCGTTTCGATACCAAGCCCAGATTGACAAAAATAAACGCCAAGGCTGCGGTAGCAAATACTTCAAAGAATCCTTCTACCCACAAATGCACCACCCACCAACGCCAGTATTCCATTACCGACAAATGGGTGCGTTCTCCATAAAACAGGCCGGAACCGTAAAACAGGCCGACAGCCAATACCGAAGCGGTAAACAGCGCCAACAGGTTTTTATCGCCCGGTTGTTTGAATGCGCTCACGATGCCGCGCATCATCAAAACCAGCCAGAACAGAATGCCGGCATATTTCAGAATTTGCCAGAAACGTCCCAAGTCAATAAATTCATACCCTTGATGGCCAAACCAGAAATTCAGGTGTGCCGGTATGTGGTGTGCCAGCGCCAAGTAGTTGCCGGTAAACGAGCCGAGTACCACGGCCACCAAAGCCCAAAACAGGATATCTACCCCCAGCTTTTGCCATTTCGGGTCTTTGCCGCCATTGATGATTGGCGCCAGAAACAAGCCGGCCGCCAAAAAAGCGGTGGCAATCCAAAACAGCGCGGTTTGGATGTGCCAAGTGCGCACCAAGGCATAAGGCAGATATTGGGAAACATCAATACCGTAAAACTTTTGTCCTTCTACGGTGTAGTGTGCGGTAAAACCGCCCAGCAAAACTTGGGCGACAAACAAAGCCACCACCAAAAACAAGTATTTGCCCAGCGCTTTTTGCGAAGGCGTCAACGCCAGTTTGGTTAAAGGATCTTGCTCGGGTGTGGCATCCGCATGTTCTTCTTTGGAACGCAAAAACGCCCAGCCCCATACCAGAAAACCGATACCGGCAATCAAGAACACAATACTGGCGACCGACCACAACACATTTTCGGTAGTGGGAACATTATTGATTAAAGGTTCATGCGGCCAGTTGTTGGTGTAGGTGGCATGGCCGTTCGGGCGCTCGGTGGCGGCAGACCAGGCTGTCCAGAAAAAGAAATGATTCAAATGATCACGCGCCTTGGCATCCGGCAGCGTGTTGTCTTTCATGGCAAAGCTTTCCCGCGAACGCTTTAAAGCCGGATCATCACCGTACAAAGCATGATAATAGCGCCCGGTTTGTGCGATGGCCGCTACCCGGTCGGCAGATAGGATAACTTTGCCTTCTGCATTCACCCGATTGTTGCGGTATTCTTTTGCCAATTCCGCTTTTAACACCGCCTGCCGGGTTTCATCTAATTCGGCAAACGGTTTGCCGTCTGTTTTCTGTGCCCGGATGTCCAGCCAGGCCACCAATTCGCGGTGTAGCCAGTCGGCTGTCCAGTCCGGTGCTTGATAGGCGCCGTGCCCCCAAACTGATCCCAATTGCATACCGCCGGTCGTTTGCCAAGCCGATTGGCCTTGCAGAATATCGTCGCGGGTGATGATCGTTTGGCCGTCTGCTGTTACATACTGCTCCGGAATCGGCGGAGCCTGTTTGTATACTTCTGTGCCGTAATAGCCGAGGATGCCGAAGGTCACCACCAGCACGGCCATCAGCGTATACCAGAGTTTTTTATATTGTCCCATGGTTTGCTCTCATTGATGGATGGTTGTGTAAATAGATTTTAACATTCATTTTATATGAATATTAAATGAATGTTAGCATAGCTTATGGGCAGCCGCAAATAGGCTTTTAAAAGAAGGGTATGGTAAGAAGTAGGGAGAAAGATAAAAAATGCCTGTCTGAA
>CALFOA010000207.1 GCA_937919795.1 uncultured Neisseria sp. | reverse complement strand
AAACGGCTGAAACGCAAGCAAAACGGAAACTTACACTATAAGTTTGCCTTACAGGAAAATTGCGGGCGAGCCGCCCGCGCTCCCAGCTATTGGTCTCTTTTATGAACTACCCCTGCCTCTACCGCGCTCCCTTCGGCAACATCACCCTGATTTTCGATGAAACGCAAAATCTGCTGGAATTGCACTTAAGCGGCAAACCCGAATACGCGCCCTATCCGTTGCCGGATGCTTGGCAACAGAAATTAGACGACTATTTCTCCGGCCGCCTGCAAGATTTTGCGCAAGCC
Source organism: uncultured Neisseria sp. (assembly GCA_937919795.1). GTDB lineage: Bacteria > Pseudomonadota > Gammaproteobacteria > Burkholderiales > Neisseriaceae > Neisseria. The sequence continues at coordinate 2,752 of CALFOA010000207.1, read as the reverse complement.
ATTTCGCCCAACGGCACCGCTTATCAGCAAAAAGTCTGGCAGGCGATTGCCGAGATTCCTTATGGTCAAGTTGCCAGTTATCAAGACATCGCCCGCCAAATCGGCAGCCACCCGCGCGCCGTCGGCGGCGCTTGCGGCAAAAACCCCTTGGCCTTAGTGATTCCCTGCCACCGCGTGGTGGCCAAACATGGCTTGGGCGGTTTTTCCAGCGGTGATGCCGAAGCCTTAAACATCAAACGCTGGCTGCTGAAACATGAAGGCGTAACGATTGAAGAATAAGTAATGCCTGTCTGAAAACCCTGTAGGGTGTGTGACGTAGCCACGCACGCGTTTTTCGCCATAAAATGCCTGTCTGAAAAAACCATCCCATGAACGACTTAATCGACCGTCTGCTCGAACACCTGTGGCTAAACGACCGCCTCAGCCAAAATACCCTAGAAGGCTACCGACGCGACCTCAGCAAAATCGGCCAACGCCTGCAACACGCCGGTAAAGACTGGCTTTCCGCCGAGCCTGCCGATTTGGCCGATGCCGTATATGCCGCCGAAGAAAGCAGCCGTTCGCAAGCCCGTGCGCTTTCCGCTTTGAAACGGCTGTACGGCTGGCTGCTCGACAGCGGCCAGCTTGCCGCCAACCCCACCGAGCGACTAAAAACGCCGAAACAAAGCCGCACCCTGCCCGACATCATCACCGAAAACCAGATCGACACCCTGCTCGCCGCGCCGGATACCGACACCCCGCACGGCCTGCGCGATAAAGCCTTGCTCGAATTGATGTACGCCACCGGCCTGCGCGTCAGCGAAGCGGTGAATTTGAAACTTAACGAAATCAACCTCAACCGCGGTATCCTCAACACCATAGGCAAAGGCGACAAACAGCGCATCGTGCCGCTGGGCGCCGAAGCGGTTTACTGGATAGAGCGCTATCTGGCCGATGCCCGCCCCTTATTGTTGAAAAACGCGCGCTGCGATGAATTATTGGTCAGCCAAAAAAAACAAGGCATCAGCCGCCAACTGGCCTGGATGATTGTGAAGCAATACGCCGAGGCCGCCGGCATCGCCCACCTCAGCCCGCACGGCCTGCGCCATGCTTTCGCTACTCATTTGGTGAACCACGGCGCCGATTTGCGGGTGGTGCAAATGCTGCTCGGTCACGCCGACATCAGCACCACTCAGATTTACACTCACGTCGCCAACGAACGCCTGAAAAGCGTAGTCAGCCAGCATCATCCGCGCGGCTGAAAACAAACACCCCGATAAGCTTGTAACTTATCGGGGTGTTTAAACTAACTTAGCGGCATTTAACGGCCAAACAAATTATCCAGTGCCGACTCTTTTTTGCGATACGGCAAACGGATGCGTACACGGAAAACAGATTCGGTTTGCTCGGTTTTCGCTACCGCATCGTTGTCGTACATCAACATCAAACGCTCTTTCAAATTGCGCAAAGCCATCGAGTTGCCTTTATGCGGTTTCACGTTTTCATCACTCTCCGGCGGCACAAACGGGTTTTCAATCATGATGTAGAGCCAATTGTGTTTCAAAGAAGTTTCCACCACAATACAGCCCGGCCGGTGAGTGGATTCAATGCCGTGGAATACCGCATTTTCCAGCAGCGGTTGCAACAGCAAGTGCGGCGTTTCCGCGTCATCCGGTGCATTATGATGCCACATCACTTGCACCCGGGTCGGCCCCATCCGTACCTGCTCAATCGCCATATATTCTTGCGCCCACTCAATTTCCTGCCCCAAAGTACTGCTCTGGCTGCCATCCTTCAATTGCGCACGGAATAAATTGGCCAAGTTTTCCAGCAGCGTTTCCGCATCGTAAGGGCGCAAACGGATCAAACTGATGGCGGCGTTGAGGCTGTTAAATAAGAAGTGCGGGCGGATACGGGCGGTTAAAGCAGTCAAGCGGGCTTCTACCAATGCTGGCTCCAGAGCCTGTTGACGGCTCGACTCCATGTGCATCAAGCCAAGCGACAACATATTGATTTGCCAGAAATGGGTCCAGAAATGCAGGCGTTCGCCGAGCAAACCATAGTCCACCAGCACAAACAGCACCAGAATCACCAATTGCGCCAAAATTACGCCGTAAATTTTATCCAATTTGGTGGCGTATTGGCTGAACACGTAGCCTGTGAGCATAATTAGCAACAGCGTCGGTGCGCCCCAACTGGCGGTACGATAAACTTGCGTCCAATAGCTCAGATCGGAATCGCTGATTAAAGGCAAAAACAAACCATATAAAATGCTGATAACGATCAGGCGCACTTGTGTTCCCACATTGCGCATATCGGGCACAGCAAATTTCGACATGATTTGGCGTATAATGTGCATGAGTAAAACAACCTAATGATTTAAAGATTATTGGTGACGTCTATTTATATTTAATATTATATACGAGAAAGATTATTGCTAATATGAATGATAACAAAACTTGGTCAGGCCGTTTCAACGAACCCGTGTCAGAATTAGTAAAAAAATACACGGGTTCCATTGATTTCGATAAACGACTGGCAAAATGGGATATCCAAGGTTCTCTGGCGCATGCCGAGATGTTGAAACAGGCGGGCGTATTGAGCGCTAATGATGTTGCTGACATACAACAAGGTATGGCCGAAATTCTGGCCGACATCGAAAACGGCCGCATCGAATGGTCACTGGATTTGGAAGATGTTCACATGAACATCGAAAAACGCCTCACCGATAAAATCGGCGATGCCGGCAAACGCCTGCACACCGGCCGCAGCC
>CALFOA010000206.1 GCA_937919795.1 uncultured Neisseria sp. | reverse complement strand
GTTCAGCGGTTAAGCCTTGATACAGTTCGGCTTGAGTGGCTTTCACATTGGGGGTGCTGAAAGCGCCTTTTTCCAGTTGAACCAAGGCATTGGGTTCTTCGGCACCGGCGCTCATGATGCCGCGTAGACGGCCGTATTTGTAGCTGCGCGCCAAAGCTTTCACGCCGTTTACCAGCAAGGCCGATGCCAAGGTGTCGCCTTGCAGGCCGTTGTATTGCTGACCATCGAATTCAAAGCTCACGGTATTACCGGCTTCCACTTGTACCGATGGTTTTAAAATGCGTCTTGCGCTCATACCGACTCCTCTGCTGCGGGTTGTTTCTCTTTTGCTTGTTGTTCTGCAAATACTTTACGGGCTTCGGCAAAGGTATAGCTGCCTGCTACCTCGTTGGTCACATTGTTGCGCTTCACCACAAACAATTTACGGCAACCGGAAGTGTGCTCCCATTGTTCCCAAATCCAACCTTTGTGGTTGCTGCGCATAAACACATAGTCGCCCCATTCTTCGTCGCTCAACTCTTCAGGGTTTTCCGGGCGGACAATAAAGGCTTCGCCGGCATAGTGAAATTCTTGTTCGTCGCGTTTTTCACCGCAAAACGGGCAATGTAAATAAAGCATGTGGCTGGCTCCTTAGTGTGCAACGCCGGCGGCGCCGTGTTCGTCGATCAGACGGCCTGTATAGAAGCGGTCTAGGGTAAAGGCTGCGTTCAATGGGTGCGGATTGTCGTTGGCAATGGTGTGGGCAAACACATGGCCTGAACCCGGGGTGGCTTTAAAGCCGCCGGTGCCCCAACCGCAGTTGAAATAGAGGCCTTTTACCGGCGTTTTGCTGATAATCGGGCAGGCATCAGGAGTAACGTCGACAATGCCGCCCCATTGGCGGTTCATGCGTACGCGCGAGAGTTGCGGGAACAATTCGATGATGGCGGCGGCAGTGTGTTCGATGATGTGGGGACTGCCGCGTTGGCCGTAACCCAGGTGGCTGTCGATGCCGGCGCCAATCACAAATTCACCTTTATCGGATTGGCTCATGTAGCCGTGTACCGCATTCGACATCACCACGGTATCGAAGATTTTCTGCATCGATTCGGATACAAAGGCTTGCAGCGGATGGCTTTCCAGCGGGAAGCGCAAACCGGCCATGTTGGCCAATACCGAAGTATGGCCAGCAGCGACCACACCTACCTGATTGGCGCGTACAAAGCCCTGCGTGGTTTGCAAGCCGTGAATACGGCCTTCGCTGATTTCCATGCCGGTGACTTCGCAGTTTTCGATCAAATCCACGCCCAGATGGCTGGCGGCGCGAGCAAAGCCGCGGGCTACCGCATCGTGGTGGGCGATGCCGCCTCGTGGTTGCCAGCTGGCGCCGAGTACCGGATAGCGGGTGCGGCGCGAACAATCCAGCAGCGGAATGCGTTCTTGTACTTCTTGGGCGTTCAATACATAAGCATCGATGCCCAACAGATTATTGGCGTTTACCCGGCGCTCAATATCGCGCATATCTTGCAGGTTGTGGCCTAAGTTGAATACACCGCGTTGGCTGAAGAAGGTGTTGAAGTTTAAGTCTTCAGACAGGCCTTCCCACAGTTTCATTGAGTGTTCGTATAAATTGGCGGCATCTTCCCATAAGTAGTTGGAGCGCACCAAAGTGGTGTTGCGTGCTGTATTACCACCGCCCAGATAGCCTTTTTCCAACACGGCGATTTTGCCGACATTATGGTTTTTCGCCAGATAATAAGCGGTGGCTAAGCCGTGACCGCCACCGCCGACAATAATCACGTCATATTGGCTCTGCAAAGTCGCCATACGGCGGGCTTCCGGCCAGTTTTGATTGCCGGATAAGCTGTTTTTCAGCAACGACTTCCAGGAATAGAAGTTGTTCTTATCAAAAGTTTGGTTACTCATTATTTCTCCCTAATCCAGCGGTAGGCTGTAGATTCCGCCTATTATTGATAATTGATTGTTGAAAAACCGTCAAACTTAGACGGAATTTGTTCAAAAAGCGACACAGTAGATTCGGCAATTTATGACATGTCGGCTTTGTCGTATTTTTTATGCTGTGTGTCGGTTTGGCTATACTTTGCTTTTACAGCAATGCCATCATGAATAATAAATTCGGTTTGTGCCATTGAAAGCCGTTTAAACAATAATTTAAGAGGAGTTATCATGAAATTGCAGCGTTATGCTTTGAATTTTTCCGCACCCAGCCGGCGCGGCCAAGTGGGTGAGCTTACTCAAATTTTGGAAAGCCACGGGGCGTATATTGAACAATTTTCGGTATTCGACGATGAAATCTGCCAGTATTTCTATTTACGCAGTGTCTTTCATATAGAAGAAGAGAACTTTGATTTACAACGCCTGCAAAACGAATATCATGCCTATCTGCAAAAGCAGGGCGGTGAAGGCCATATTTGGGATATGGATGAACCGGTAAAAGTGTTGATTATGGTGTCGAAAACCGACCATTGTTTAAATACCCTGATTTCCGCCAGCAAACTCGGTGTATTAAATATGGATATCGTCGGCATAGGCTCTAATCATTTGGATTTGAAACCGATTGCCGATCATCACGGCATTCCTTATTATCACTTGCCGGTTACTCCTGAAACTCGCGCCCGCCAAGAGCAACAAATTATCGATTTGAAGAGCCAATTGGATGCGGAATTTATCGTATTGGCGCGCTATATGCAGGTATTAACGCCTGAAACCAGCAAAATGCTGGAAAAACAGGCCATTAATATTCATCACTCTTTCCTGCCGGGTTTTCGCGGTGCCAAACCTTACGAGCAGGCACACGCGCGCGGCGTGAAATTGATTGGTGCCACCGCCCATTTTGTTACCCCCGATTTGGATGAAGGCCCGATCATCGATCAGGATGTAGAACGGGTAGACCATGCGTTTACCCCGGCCGATTTGTTGCGCACCGGCCGCCACAGCGAAAGCGTGGTGTTGGAGCGTGCGTTGCAGCAGGTTTTGGAGCGTCGGGTGTTTATTAACGGTGAGCGCACGGTAGTGTTGCGCTAAACTGTTTCAAAGAATTTCTGATGAAAATCTGATTTTTATTTCATCAGCGTTTTTTCAACGCAATATTGAGTATTATCTGTAGTATCATAACAATTTTCACAAGGAGAAGTAGCATGTTTTCACGTAGCGTTACTGTTGAATCTTTTGACCCGGAAGTAGCTAAAGCGATTGCCCAGGAAGTAGAGCGCCAGCAAGATCACGTTGAGCTGATTGCTTCCGAAAACTATGTAAGCCCGGCGGTGATGGAGGCGCAAGGCTCGCAATTAACCAATAAATATGCCGAAGGCTACCCCGGCAAGCGCTATTACGGCGGTTGCGAATATGTAGACATCGTTGAGCAACTGGCGATTGACCGCATCAAAAAACTGTTTGGCGCCCAATTTGCCAACGTGCAGCCGCATTCCGGTTCACAAGCCAACCAAGCGGTTTACACTTCAGTATTGCAGCCGGGCGACACCATTTTGGGTATGAATCTGGCACACGGCGGTCACCTTACCCACGGCGCTTCGGTGAACATTTCCGGCAAACTGTATAACGTAGTGCCTTACGGTTTGAATGCTGAGGAAACTTTGGATTACGATGAGGTTGAACGCTTGGCTTTGGAACACAAGCCGAAAATGATTGTGGCCGGTGCTTCTGCTTACGCGTTGGAAATCGACTTCAAACGCTTCCGCGAAATTGCCGACAAAATCGGTGCCTATCTGTTTGTCGACATG
>CALFOA010000205.1 GCA_937919795.1 uncultured Neisseria sp. | reverse complement strand
GCCTGGCTGAATGCACACCACCCGCGCGATTTGGCGGCATGGGTCAAGCTGTTCAAACAACACTTCAAATTCGTGGGCGGCGAAATTGTGGGCGAATTTTTAATGAGCTGCGGCTACCTGCCCGGCGCACACACGCCAGACTGCCCCGTTTACGCTCGCGTGCTGGCGGCACAACCCGCATGGCGGCAAGGCAAAGCCTAACCAGCCTGACGTTGGTTTGTAGTACGCTGCCCTTGTTTTTATCTTGACTCGCTGAAAGGCTTGCACCATGACTGCTCCTCTCACCTTCTACACCCACCCCATGTCACGCGGCCGCGTGTCGCGCTGGATGCTGGAAGAAACCGGCCTGCCCTACGACACCGTGCTGCTGGACTACGGCAGCACGATGAAAGCTCCCGAGTACCTCGCCATCAACCCCATGGGCAAAGTGCCCGCGCTCAAACATGGCGACACGGTCATTACCGAAACCGCCGCCATTATTACCTTTCTCGCCGAACAATTTCCGGATAAAAATCTGATTCCCGCACCGGCAACAGCCGAGCGCGGCGAGTTTTACCGCTGGCTGTTTTTTTCCATCCACGCCGAATACGCCATCATGGATCAATGGTTTGGCACACCCGAAAGCGCAGAACGCAGCAGAGCCATCGGTTACGGCAGTTTCCAGCAAACGTTGCACACACTGGAAAGCTTACTGACCACACGCAAGTATGCCGTCGGCGATCATTTCACCGCACTGGATCTGTATTTAAGCGGCCTGATCGGCTGGGGCATCGAACGTGGCCAAGTGTTACCCGCAGAAGGCGTATTGGCAGACTATATGAAACCGCATTTCGCCCGCCCGGCCTTTCTTCACGCACAAGAATTGGATAACGCGCTGGCGAAAGAAATGGGGTTGGTATAGGCCGGTAGCATGTTTTCAGACAGGCATCATGAGCGAAAGCTAACAACTATCCCGCAACCATCCAACCAAGGAATCAATATGCAATCCCATTATTTCGAATACCTCGGTGCCAAACTGCATTATCAATTAGGCGGCAAAGAAAGCGCGCCGGCAATGGTACTGCTGCACGGTGGTTTGGGTTCGATTGACGATTTTGCCGCCCTGCTGCCGCGCTTGCAGCAACAGTTCCGCGTGGTGGCACTGGATACCCGCGGCCACGGGCGCAGCACCTTCGGTCAAGCCGCGCTCACTTATGCGCAAGCGGCGGACGACGTTCGCCAATTGCTGCGGCATTTACAGATTCAGCGTTACAGCCTGTTCGGTTTCAGCGACGGCGGCATCACCGCCTACCGCTTGGCCGCCGCCAATGCTGAAGTGGAAAAAGTGATCACCGTCGGCGCGGATTGGCACAAAGACCATTTAGCCGCAGTGCGGCCGATGTTTGAAGCGCTGGACAAGGATTTTGTGCAGGCCAATATGCCCGAGCAGTTGGCCGCTTATCAGGCGCAGAACCCGCAAGCCGATGCTGAAAAATGGATTACCAACTTAAAAGCCATGTGGCTGGATGAAAGCGACAGCGGTTATCCGAACCAGCATATCCGCCACATCCAAGCCCCGGTGTTGGCCATCCGCGGCGAGGAGGATTTTCTCTATTCGTTGGCCGATTGGG
>CALFOA010000204.1 GCA_937919795.1 uncultured Neisseria sp. | reverse complement strand
GGCACGCCCAAATGGAAGCTGGTGATGATGGTGACGCTGCGTGCCGCCAAAGCAGGTGTGCTCACCGGCATCCTGCTGGCGTTCGCCCGCATTTCCGGCGAAACCGCTCCCCTGCTGTTTACCGCGATGAACAACAACTTTTTCAGCACCAATATGAATCAGCCCATCGCCAACCTTCCGAACGTGATTTACCAGTTTGCCATGTCGCCCTACCAAGATTGGCACCAACTGGCCTGGGCCGCCGCGCTGCTGATTACCTTAACCGTATTGGCCGCCAACATCGCCGCCCGCTACCTCAGTAAACCCAAACATTAAAGTCTGTGGTTTTCAGACAGGCCTTGTTTGACATCATGCCTGTCTGAAAACCCAAACCTCAAGGAAAAACCATGCAAAGCAAAATTGCCGTGCGCCAGTTTAATTTCCATTACGGCTCGTTCCACGCACTGAAAAACATTAATCTGGACATTCCCGCCCATCAGGTAACCGCCTTTATCGGCCCTTCCGGCTGCGGTAAGTCTACCCTGTTGCGCAGCTTCAACCGCATGTACGACCTCTACCCCGGCATGAAGGCCGAGGGCGAATTGCTGCTCGACGGCAAAAACATACTCGGCAACGATGTCGATTTGAACCTGTTGCGCGCCAAAGTCGGCATGGTGTTTCAAAAGCCTACACCGTTTCCAATGTCGATTTACGACAATGTTACCTTCGGCGTGAAGCTGTATGAAAAACTCTCAAAAAGCGAAATGGACGACCGGGTAGAATGGGCGCTCAAAAAAGCCGCCTTGTGGAACGAGGTGAAAGACAAGCTCAAACAAAGCGGCAACTCGCTCTCCGGCGGCCAGCAACAACGCCTGTGCATCGCCCGCGCGGTAGCCGCCAAGCCCGAAGTGGTGTTACTCGACGAACCCACTTCCGCACTCGACCCGATTTCCACCGCCCATATTGAAGAGCTGATCAGCGAGTTGAAAAAAGACTACACCATCGCCATCGTTACCCACAATATGCAGCAGGCCGCGCGGGTATCCGATTTCACCGCCTATATGTATCTGGGCGAACTGATCGAAGTGGGTGACACCAAGCAGATTTTCACCAAGCCCGGTCGCAAGGAAACCGAAGACTACATCACCGGCAAATTCGGCTGAATCAAACCATGCCTGTCTGAAAACCATTTGCACAAAATCATTTACCTCTGCACAATCCGTAGTGATACGTCGCAGCACAGGTTGGAACATTCTTTAAAGGAATTGTGATGCCCCCAGTAAACATTTTGGTTGTAGAAGACGAACCCGCGATTGTCAGGCTGATTGAGTTTACCCTCGAGCAGGCCGGTTTTCAGGTGCAAAGTGCCGACAGCGTAGAAGCCGCCAAACCGCTGCTGGCCAACGAGCTGCCCGACTTGTTACTGCTCGACTGGATGCTGCCGGGCGTATCGGGCATACAGTTTGCCAAACAACTGCGCAGCGACGAGCGCACCCGCGAGCTGCCGATTATCTTGCTCACCGCGCGTTCCGAAGAAACCGATAAGGAGCAAGGGCTGAATCTCGGTGCCGACGATTATGTGACCAAACCGTTTTCCCCGCGCGAACTGATCGCCCGCATCAACGCCCTACTGCGCCGCCGCGCCCCGCAAAAAACCGCCAAGCCGATCCGTATCCAAAACCTGATACTCGACCCCGCCCAGCAAAGTGTCAGCGGCAACGGCCAAACCATTCCGTTCGGCCCTACCGAATTCAAGCTGCTGCACTTTTTTATGACCCACCCCGACCGCCTCTACAGCCGCCGCCAACTGCTCGACTTGGTGTGGGGCGACCATATTTTTATCGAAGAGCGCACGGTCGATGTCCACATCCGCCGCCTGCGCAAAGAGCTGGCCACCGTCGGCCTTGAGGAGATGGTGCAGACCGTGCGCGGCGGCGGTTACCGTTTCAGCACCCTATAGCGAAAAAACTTTATTTCTGCCACGGCTTTGCTGCCTAGTGGCTTGTAATTTTTTCCGCTATCTCGATTAAATAGTTTTTCAGACAGGCATTATGTACAGCCACTTTTTCAAGATCATTTTAAGCCTAGCCGTTGCCGCCACCTTGGCTTACTTAATCGTCGGCTTCACCGGCCTGCTCGCCGTTAGCTGCTTGATATTGCTGGGCTGGCTGGCCTGGCATCTCTATCAAATCAGCCGCCTCTACCGCTGGCTAAAAAACCCGAAGCTCAATACCCTGCCGCGCGCTCGTGGCGGTGTTTGGGGCGATATTTTCGATACCCTGCTCTCGCAAGCCAAAAGCCGCAAAAAAAGAAAGCAGAAACTTGCTTCCGCTCTGCTGCATCTGAATCGGGTAACCGAAGCACTGCCCAACGGCGTGCTGCTGCTCGATGCCCAAGGCCGCATCGAATGGCTGAATCACCCCGCCGCACAACACCTGAATCTCGACCTCACGCGCGATCACCAAGGTATTTTGAAAAACCTGATCCGTTCCCCCGAATTTCATGCCTTTCTACAAGCCACAGCGGATCAGCAGCCCGATATTCATATTTCTCTGCACGGTCGCAGCATCCTCATCACCCGCACCGCGTTCGATAAAGACCAAACCTTATTGGTGAGCCAAGACATTACCGCCATCGAACGGCTCAACACCACCCGCTCCGATTTTGTCGCCAACGTCTCGCACGAATTGCGCACCCCGCTCACCGTGATCAACGGCTTTCTCGAAACGCTGATCGACCTGCCCGATATGCCCCATGCACAGCAGCAAGAATTTCTTGCGTTGATGCAGCAGGAAAGCCGCCGCATGTTGGATTTGATTGCCGATCTACTCACCCTCTCCCGCCTCGAAAGCGGGCAAGCGGATGAGCAACTGCAAGCCCTCAATCTCTCCGATTTGATCGAACAGGCCGCCGCCGAAGGCCGCACACTCTCACAAGAGCAACACACCTTCACCACCGACATCACGCCCGATATCTGGCTGAACGGCATTGCGCTGGATTTGCACAACGCCTTCAGTAATCTGATTTTCAACGCCGTGCGCTACACCCCCGCAGGCGGCAGCATCCACATCAGCCTGTTGCCCGAAGATGAACACCACATCCGCTTTTCGGTCAGCGACACCGGCCCCGGCATCGCCGCCGAACACCTGCCGCGCTTAACCGAGCGCTTCTACCGCGTCGACCCCGGCCGCGCCCGCCAGCACGGCGGCACCGGCTTAGGGCTAGCCATCACCAAACACGCCCTGAGCAAGCACTATGCCGAGTTGGAAATCCAAAGCCTACCGGGCCGCGGCAGCACTTTCTCGGCGGTGCTGGAAACGGTAGCGAAATCCTCAAACGACCAAGATTGATTGCCGTTTTTATCAAGCGTTGAGCAATAATAATGCCTGTCTGAAAAACTTTTCAGACAGGCATTTGGTTTGCCTCATCATTTCAATATCAACACTCAAGCCAACTTCACTTCAAAGGATTGCCACGGCGACGGGATGCGAAATGTAATTCTTTATCGGTAAGATTATAAATCTGCATGATGTCGCCTAAAATCGCCTCAAAATCGATTTCCAAGTCTTTCAGCAAGCCGGTGCGCACATCGAATACCCAACCGTGCACCACCGGCAAACCTTCCTCGGCATAACGCTGCTGCACGCTGGTCATTTTAATCACGTTAATCACCTGCTCCTGCACATTCAATTCCACCAAGCGGTCAAAGCGCGTTGCCGGATCCTCAATGGCGTCCAATTCTTCCTGATGAATGCGATAAACGTCGCGGATATTGCGCAGCCAAGGATTCAACAAACCATAATCTTTCTGCTCCATCGCCGCGGCAATACCGCCGCAATGATAGTGGCCGCACACGATGATATGCTTCACCTTCAACTCGCGCACAGCATATTGGATCACCGATGAAGCGTTCATATCGATGGCATTCACCACATTCGCCACATTGCGGTGCACAAACACTTCGCCGGGGCTCAAACCCATCATTTCTTCGGCACTCACCCGGCTGTCGGAACAGCCGATATAGAGATAATCGGGATTCTGCGCATACGCCATCCGCTCAAAGAAATGCGGATCCTGCTTCATACGGGCTTCCACCCATGCGCGGTTGTTTTCAAATATTTTTTTATAAGATTGTTTCATGAAGCGTACTCCTGTCTGAAAGCTTATGGCTGTTATATAGCGAAAGCACTAAAAAACTGATACAGCATTATCTCGCTTTAGCTCAAAGAGAACGATTTTGTAAGCCGCTGAAGCGGCAACAGAATCGGTTCCGTACTAACCGTACTGTCTGCAGCTCGCTGCCTTGTATCCATTCTTTATTCCTTTCGCTATACCGCAACATATTCAGCGGTTTACCGCCATATTATCGCGATGAATCAGCTCTTCTTCGTTGATGTAGCCGAGTTTGGCGGCAATCTGTGCAGACGAAGTTTTCAGGATTTTCGCCACTTCCTCGCTATTATAATTCACCAGGCCGCGTGCAATTTCACGCCCCTCGGGATTACATACCGCCACCAGTTCGCCGCGATAGAAGTGGCCGTCCACCCGAATGCAGCCCACCGGCAGCAGGCTTTTGTGCTGTTCGGTAAGAGCTGCGGCGGCACCGGCATCCACCACCAGCGTACCTGCCACCTGTACATGGCCGTACAACCACTGTTTGCGCGCCGCCACCCGGCTCTGCTCGCTGGTAAACAAGGTGCCTAAACTCTCGCCCTGTAATAAACGCACCAAGGCATCGGGTTCGCGGCCAGACACCACCACGGTGGCGGCACCGCTCAAAGCCGCGCGTTTGGCCGCCAACACTTTGGTATACATGCCGCCGGTGCCTACCCCGCTGCCGGCGCCACCCGCCATTTTTTCCAAATCGGGATCAGCAGCCGAAATTCGACTGATAAACTTGGCATCGGTATTTTTGCGCGGATCGCTGTCGTACAAACCTTTTTGGTCGGTCAGAATAATCAGCGCATCGGCATCCACCAAGTTGGTGACCAACGCGCCCAGGGTATCGTTGTCGCCCAATTTGATTTCATCGGTGGTGACCGTATCGTTTTCATTGATAATCGGTACGATACCTTTTTCCAGCAAAGTTAATAAGGTGCTTCTGGCATTCAGATAACGGGTACGGTTGCTCAAATCTTCATGGGTGAGCAAAATTTGCGCGGTATTCACCTGATGCGGTCGGAAGGCGGTTTCATAGGCCTGCGCGATGCCCATCTGCCCCACTGCGGCGGCAGCCTGCAACTCGTTTAAGGCTTTCGGTCGCTGTCGCCAGCCCAAGCGTTTGATGCCCTCGGCAATCGCACCGCTGGAAACGAACACCACATCCACGCCTTTTTGCTTCAAGGCAACGATTTGCGCCGCCCACAAATCCAAAGCGGCTTGATCGATCCCTTTTCCTTCGGCAGTCACCAAGCTGGAACCGACTTTTACCACCACCAACTTGGCTTGGGCTAAATTTTCAATTTGCATATTGTTCTCGTCTTTGAACAGAGATTCGATTGGTGTTTATTGTTGATGACGACTGTGCCAAAAATAGCGCCAAACAAAACCCGGAAAAGCAAACACCAGAAACAGGCAGATGTTTACCGCATAAAACTCCCAGCCCTGTTCGTGCAACATGCCGACACGACGCTCCAGCACATAAGCCAACAGTGCGGTCAGCAAAAAGCCTGCAACCAGCTCAATTAAATGATGGCCG
>CALFOA010000203.1 GCA_937919795.1 uncultured Neisseria sp. | reverse complement strand
ACTTTTTTGCAAAGGTCTCAGGCATTAAATAGAAGTGATTAATGGAAATTAAAAGGAATGGCCGATGATGCAGCAGAATGGTCAGATTGCTGTGCATACAGTCGTAAGACTGTCGCTGCGCGCGACTGCCATTCGCTGTCGGGATTTGTGGCCAACAGTTGTTCTGTGTGTTCCATGAGCTGTGCACGCTCACGTCGGGATAGGGTGGAGAGAGCAGATAGGGCGTTTGATAGATTTTGTCGGCCGTCGCTATCCAGCTTACCTTGGCAATTTATCCAGTTTCGAATGCTTACTGATACGGACTCATAGGATTGAGCCTCGGCAGTGCTTGCGGTTTTATTGACATGTTTCAGACAGGCATCTGCGCTTAGCCACAATAAAGCTTGCGGTGCATCGAGTGTGTGGTGTTCCAGTAGCCGATTTAATTCGTTTTGCAGCTTGTGTTGTTCCGACTCGGGTAAGGCGGCAACCGAAGGCAATAGATATTCTAGCAGCGCACGATGCAACGGCTGGGGCAGCGGGTGTTGTTGCAAGCGGCGGTAGTAGGTGAGCCGTAGCGGATGGCTCACTTGCCATTCCGGTGCGGCGGAAGATAGGGCGGCAGGTGAGAACAGGGCGGTAAGAACGACCAGCAGTCGTTCGCTGTCGCCTTCGGCATTCAGCCAATGGCGCGGGTTCTGTTGTAGCAAGGTGGCGGTACGTTGGCTGATAGTAGGATCGATACGTTGCAGGAAAGCGGAAAGCTGTTGACCGCGTGATTGAAAATAGCGGTCGGTGCTTATAGTTGCATCAGTATGCCTGTCTGAAAAATAGCCGGTAGAGGAAAGGCTGTAAAAGTCCGGTTTGATACTTCGTGCCAGCCGGATATCGGCCTCCCAGCGGCGTGCCTTAACAGGATTAAGGCGGGTGATACGGTCATAAATATCGGGGTGGGTGGCAGCCAGTTTGTCGAAAATATCGGTTTCGTGTACGCCTTCAAACATAAAATGGGCGTATTCGGCGGCGTGTGGCGAGTGCAGGCGGCGCTTGGGGGCGGTGGCGACTTTATAGAGTGCGGAGGCTAGGCCGTCGCTTTGGCGGGTAAACTGAACGGCGGATGCGTCGGCCAAGTATTCGCGTTGGCGACTGATGGCGGCCTGTATCCAGCCGGCGGCCAGTGAGCCGGCAAAGCCTAAGCAGATCAGAATAGCGCCCAGAAAAACAGTTGGCAGATTGAAACTATCGCGGCTTTTGCTGGTGAGGCCGTCACCATCGAAAAACAGGCGGCCGAGGCTGGTAATCATTTGCAGGCCGTATAAGGCACCGCACAACTGCATATTGCGGCGCATATCACCGTTGAGGATGTGGCTGAATTCGTGGGCCACTACCGCTTGCAATTCGTTGCGGTTGAAGGAATCCAGCGCGCCTCGGGTAATGCCTATTACCGCGTCGCGCTGGGTCATGCCGGCGGCGAAAGCGTTCAGGCAATCATCCGGCAGAATATAGATTTTAGGCAGTCGCACGCCGGAAGCAATCGCCATTTCTTCTACCACATTCAGCAAACGGCGCTCGGAAAATCCGGCTTGTGCACGGATAATCCGTTGCCCGCCCAAGGCTTCGGCAACGACATGGCCACCAGCTGATAATCTGCGCAAACGCCACCAACCCGCGCCGGTAATCAGCGTGATGACCAGTATCAACACGGTAATAAACACCGGTTTATGTATGCCTATGGTAGAGCTTCCGCCTTTCAGGCTGGGATAGAGCGAACTGAGAAAAGCGGTAGCCGCCGCGGTGAAGACAGCCACGGCGATAACGGCGATGATGTATAGCCAGAGCAAATGCGTGCTGTTACGGCGGGCACTGGCTTGGTATTGGCGGAAACGCATCCGATTTTCCCCTTGTTTTCGAATCGTTTCAATGAGAGTTGCCGGAAGTGTTCAGGCTGATGCGCGGAGACTGCTGGATTTCGGAGTGATCGTCAAACTGCAACAAAGCGGCATTTTGCGGATGGCCGAAAAAAGCGGCAAACAGCGAGGCCGGAAAGGTTTCGCGGGCGTTGTTGTATTCCATCACGGCATCGTTATACGCTTGGCGGGCAAAAGAGACTCGATTTTCAGTACCGGCCAGCTCTTCGTGTAAGTCCTTCACGGTTTGCTCTGCACGCAATTCGGGATAGGCTTCCACGGCCACATTCAGGTTGCGCAGTGCGGCAGTTAATTGTTGCTCGCCTTCCGCCAACGACAGCATACCGGCCAGATTGCCCGGCTGCGCGGCAGCGGCCTGCAATAAAGCGGCGGCATTATTGCGCGCCATGGTAACTGCTTCGAGGGTGTGGCTTTCGTGTTTCAGATAGGCCTCTGCGGTGGTCACCAGATTGGGAATCAGATCATGGCGGCGTTTGAGCTGCACCTGAATTTGAGCAAAAGCATTGCGGTATTCGTTGCGCGCCCGTATCAGGCGGTTATAAATCCAAATGGGCAGTGCCACAAACAGGCCGGCAAGTACCAGAAACACGATAAAATTTTTCATTGTTTTCTCCCTTTTCAATAAGCAACTATATTATCAGTAAAACCGCTGGTTTTGCGGCTTGTGCAGATAAAAAAACAGGCGGAAAACCGCCTGTTTTTTGTTTGGCTAAATTCAGCGTTTAATTACGCGGGTATAAATCACCAGAATCACCACAGCAGCCAGTGTAGAAGCAATCCAGCCTGCAGGCTGACCGACTTCGTACCAGCCCATGGTTTGGCCGACCACGCCGGCGAGGAAAGCGCCGCCGATGCCGAGAAGAGAAGTCATGATAAAGCCTAGGTTATCTTTGCCGGGGTGCAGAAATTTGGCTAATACGCCTACGATAAAACCGACGATAATGGTTGCTATCCAGCCCATGGAGTATCCTTTCTGTTAACAATGTGTGTTGATTTTTTATAGCAGCGGGAGCGCTGATGGTTCTGCCATCATAGCATGGAGCAGATGGATTCTATCGGAAAGTATAGAAAATTAGCTGTTTTTTGCCTATTTTTGAGACTTTTTAGCCGAATCCTCTTCAGTTTGATAAAAATCGGCCTCGCCTTCCGGGCGGGTTTTGAAGCGCCGGTGCAGCCAATAGTATTGTTCAGGGTGTTCGCGCACGCGCGCTTCGATAAAGTCGTTCATCCGTTGCGTATCGGCGAGTGGATCGCCGCTGGGAAAGTCTTGCCAAGCAGGATAGAAACGCAGCATGACGGTGCCGTCGCCGTGGCGGGTAGGAATGGCGGGAATCACTTTGGCGCCGGTCATCGCGGCAATACGGCTAAGGCCGGGGATGGTGGCGGTGGGAATGCCGAAGAAATTAACGAATACCGAATCTTTGGCACCAAAATCTTGATCGGGCAAATAGAGGAAGGGGGCATCGCTTTTTTTCATTTGCTTGATGATGGCGCGCAAGCCTTCGGTGCGGCCAATTAAGAAGACATTATTATAGCGGTGGCGGCCTTTCAGGATTTGTTCGTCCATCGCTTTGTTTTTTTGATGGGAATACATGCTGATTAGCGGCACATCTTGGTTAAGCGCGTAAACCGCCAGTTCGAAGGCGGTGAAATGCGGATAGAGCAGAATCACTTTTTCACCGGCGGCCAGAGCATCGTCCAGATGGTGTTTGTCTTGATAGCGCACCAGTTTTTTGATGCGGTCTGGATCGCTATACCAATAGAGGCCGTATTCCATCAGCAAAATGCCCATTTGGCGGAAATGTTCTTTCAGCAGCGTGGCACGTTGTTTTTCCGACCAGTGCGGGTAGCATTTGCTCAGATTAACCATGCCGACGTGACGGCGGCGGCGGGCAAAGTAATAGCTGAGCCAGCCGATAAATACGCCTAACGATTGAATGATTTCAAACGGCAGGCGCTGTACCCAATAGAGAATTTTAAAAGCAAATTTCATGTTTTCTTTCAGACAGGCATTTCAGACAGGAGTATGCCTGTCTGAAAAATAGCAAGTATTCAATCAAAGCGCTGAGATAAAGCATGATCACCATGCTTCAATCGCAAACAACATCCTTAAAGGAGCTTAAATTTAAGTAGAGGTTCCGCTATATAAATGATGTTGGGCAATATAGTCGGCAACGGCAGGGGCGACCAGTTGGCTGATGTCTTCGCCGCGTCGCGCTTTTTCGCGGATGTCGGTTGAGCTCACGGTATGCGGCGGCGCTTGTAACAGGTGCAAGCTGCCGTCTTGCAGCGCTTGGCCTATCCAGCCGTGTAACTCGCGCGCCGCTTGGTTGAGGTGTTCTCCTTCGCGCACGGCAACCGCGATGTCGATTTGTTTCACCAATTGTTGCCAACGGCTCCAGGTGTGCAGTTGCAGCAGGCTATCCATACCCAGCAGCCAGTAGAGCCGTGCTTGCGGGAATACTTGGCGGAAAATCTGGACGGTATCAAAGGTGTAAGTTGCCCCTTCACGCACCATGTCGCAATCGCTGGCGGCAAAACGCTCGTCGTGAGTGATGGCCAGTTCGGTCATCGCCAGCCGGTGATGGGCTGCGGTACGCTGATGGGTTTTGTGATAGGGATCGCCGGCGGGCAGGAAAATCACGCTTTCTAATGAAAGCTCGTCGGCAAAGGCGCGGGCGATGTGGAGGTGGCCGTTGTGGATGGGATCGAACGTGCCGCCGAATAAACCGATTTTTTGCATGGCAGACTCCGTGGTTTGGTATAGAGCGGCTAGGGCAGCGACATAAAGTTGCGGCGGAAATACACCAACGCGGGCGTTTCTTCAGTGGCGGACAAACCCATTAGGATTTCGTTGACGCTGACATAAAGTACTTGGTGGGTGCCGACGGTGTGTTCCTGCTCGATGGTGCAGTGTAGATGCGCCAGCGCGCCTTCTACTTGCCATTGACCACTTTGGCCGCGGTGCCAGATGTGATATTCGAAACGCTCTTCCGGCGAGAGGGCGGTCATGCCGGCAAAATGTTCGGCTACATCTTGTTGCGAGGAGGAGAGGACATTAATGCACAGGCCACGGTTTTGTTGCAGGATGGGCAGAATGTGGGCGCTGCGGTTGATGCACAGCATCACGGTGGGCGGCTCGTCGGTAACCGGGGCGACGGCGGTCATGGTGATGCCGTAGCGCCCGGCCGGGCCGTCGGTGGTGATCACGTGAATGCCGGCGGCGCAGGCGGCCATGGCGTTGCGGAAGATTTGCTGAGGTGAAGAATTCATCATAAACGGGCTAAAAATGGGAATTACTCGCCATTTTGCCCGATAGCAATCAAATCGCCAAGTAATGCGGTGAGTTGTGCCAGTTTTTCAGGCGACAGCAAGGTTTCGATTTGGTCGTAACGCTGATCGACTTGTGAGCAGATATCGGAGTAGAGCTGCTGGCCGCCGTCGGTAAGCTTCAGGAAGACGCGGCGTTGGTCGTTGGAGGGTTTTAAGCGTACCAATAGATTGGCTTTTTCCAAGCGGGTGAGGATGCCGGTAAGACTGGGGCCCAGAATACAGGCTTGATTGGCCAAGTCTTGAAAGTCTAAGGTGCCGTTTTCGGCCAGCAGGCGGATGATGCGCCATTGTTGGTCGGTGATGCCGGCATCGTTGAGAAGCGGGCGGAAATGGGTCATCAAAGCTTCGCGCGCTTGAATCAGGGTGATGTTCAGCGAGACGTGTTTAGGCGTGTTGTTTGACATGGGTAGTTTCCTTGCTGTGCGGCTTTGCCGCTATCCAATGTAGCGTTATGTTATTAACCAAGTAATTTAATCATAGTATGAATGCGCGGGCTAAACAAGATTCTGAAGCGCGGGCGGTAACGATAAATACTGATTTATATCAGAACGGAAGCTTTTTCTGTTCCAGCCATTGGGTGAGCGGATGGTCGGCATCCAAGAGGTGATGGCGGTGGAATAAATCCAGCGAAGTCACCAGTGCATCGTTCATAAACAAACCTTGCTGCAAGGCGCTGACAACGTCTTCCAGCGGCATCAGTTGGAATTCGGCCACTTCGCCGTCTTGATTTTCCGGCTGGTAGCCTGCTTCCAGTACCACATCGAAAATGTGCAGACATTCGCGGTGCAGGCCGCGGGCGACCGGGCGCAGGCTGAGGTGTTTGCTCTGGCAAACCTGCGCTTGCAACAGTGATTCGGCTAAACCGGCTTCCTCCCAGCCTTCGCGCTGCATGGCTACTGAGGCACTCTCGCCGCTGGCGATGCCGCCGCCGACCAAGTTATCCAGTTTGTTGGGATCGACGGCTTTTAAGGGGCTGCGGCGGGCAATCCAGAGTTGCCAGTGGCCGTTGTGTTCGGTGAGGCCGTTGATGTGGATGGCGTGGCTTTGCAGACCAAATACGCGAAAGGCGGCGCGTTCCAGCGAAAACAAGGGCTTTTGCTGGTGATAAACATCAAATTGTTCGTTGCGCCAGCCGTCGAACAGCCCCAAATCGCACCAAGTGCGGGCGATGTGTTGTAGTTGGTCGCCCATGCTGAACCAGTTGTCGGCGTTGAGTGCCAAACCGTTTTGATAGGCTTGCAGCCGGGTTTGCGGCCAATCTTGCGCTAAAAGTTCGCGCCACTTTTGGTTCAGGAAACCTAAGGGAATATCGTTGAGTACGAGCGGAAACCAGTCTGCCGGATTGAGGGCAAACTGTTGGCCGACCCGCTGCCATAAGGCATCTTGCTCGGCTCGGGTTAGGCGACGGGAAAAAGCGGGTGAAATCATTATCTGAAAGAAAGTTAGCCAAAACACTATTCTAGCAAAATCACAATGATGTGGAATGAAATGGGATGATGGGTGTAAATGCCTGTCTGAAAGGCTAAGGTGATAATGAGTGAGCGGTAAAAACAGCAAGAATTATTAATAAATAAAGTTATTGTTTTTATGTAAATTATTTTGGATGTTTTAGGGATGATAAATCAGTGTGAAGGGATAAATGTTGGTGTGAAAACACAACACTTGCATATTATGCCTGTCTGAAACAATCGGCGGTGCTGCGGTACATAGTGAAGGCGAAGGGTGTTATCATTACGCCTGAACATTATATTACGAAAAGGAAATCTGTTATGCCCTTGTTAGACAGCTTTAAAGTTGACCATACCCGTATGCACGCGCCGGCGGTGCGGATTGCGAAAACCATGCGCACGCCCAAAGGTGACGATATTACGGTTTATGATTTGCGCTTTTGTGTGCCGAATCAGGAAATTTTGTCGGAAAAAGGCATTCATACGCTGGAGCATTTGTTTGCCGGTTTTATGCGCGACCACCTGAACGGCGCGGCGGTGGAAATCATCGATATTTCGCCGATGGGTTGCCGCACTGGTTTTTACATGAGCTTGATTGGTACGCCCGATGAAAAAGCGGTGGCCGATGCTTGGCTCGCGTCGATGCAGGATGTGTTGAACGTGCAGGATCAGAGCAAGATTCCGGAGTTGAACGAATATCAGTGCGGTACGTTCCAGATGCATTCTTTGCTGGAAGCGCAAAATATTGCCCGTGATGTGCTGGAGCGTAAAATTCAGGTGAACAAAAACGATGATTTAACGTTGGATGAAAGCTTGTTAAACGCTTGATTTTGTTTTTATATTAATAAATGCCTGTCTGAAAAGTTTTTCAGACAGGCATTCGTTCGTTACTGATAAAGCAGTATTTATTTAGGTTGGAGCGTATGAATTCGGTTATTGTGGCAGTGGTTTTGGTGATGGCTTTGAGCTTGATGCGGGTGTCGGTGGTGTTGTCGCTGATGGTTGGGGCGATAACGGCAGGTTTACTTGCGGGGATGGACATCAAAACCATTGTGGAGGTGTTCAATAAAGGCTTGGGCGGCGGTGCGCCGGTGGCGCTGGCTTATGCCACGCTCGGTGCGTTTGCGGTGGTGCTGTCGCGCACCGGTGTGACACAGCAGCTTTCCGGTTGGCTAATCGCTAAAGTGAACCACAATGCAGAAGTCGGCAAATCGGCCGCTTCGATTAAGTGGGCGCTGTTTGCCGGTTTGATTTTGGTGGGCTTTGCGGCGGAGACGGTGATTCCGGTGCACATCGCGTTTATCCCGATTCTGATTCCGCCGCTGTTGCATGTGATGAATAAATTGCAGCTCGACCGCCGTGCAGTGGCCTGCGCCATCACTTTTTCGCTGATTGTGATGTACATGACTTTCCCCATCGGCTATGGGGTGGTTTATCTGAACGACATCATGATCACCAACATCAATAAAGCCGGAGCGGCGCAGGGCTTCAGCGTAACCCCCGATATCGCCACCCCGGCCATGCTGATACCGTCTGCCGGGATGTTAATCGGCGTGGTGATTGCTTTGCTGTTCAGCTACCGCAAAAAGCGCTACTATCAGGATACGCCGGTAGAAGGCCTGTCTGAAAACATGCCCGCGCAGCCGCTGATGATGTGGCAGAAAGCTTTGATACTCGCCGGTATCGTCGCCGCGCTGGTGGTACAAATCTGGACCGAATCGATGATTTTCGGCGGTTTGGTGGGCTTCGGGTTGGTGTCGATGAGCGGCGTGATCAGGTGGCAGGAGCAAGATCAGGTGTTAACGCAAGGCATTCGCTTGATGGCCTTGGTCG
>CALFOA010000202.1 GCA_937919795.1 uncultured Neisseria sp. | reverse complement strand
AATGTTGGTCAGGACGGCGCCCAGCGCATCCGTTTATCCGATATGGGTAATAACCCGGTACCCTTTCTGCCGGATATGATTCAGCAATTACCGGTACGCAACCAATATTTCTCGCTGATGGAACACCGCCCTGAACGTTCGCAATCGTTTTTACTGATGGCGGAATATCTGGACTCGGCCGGCAACGAATGCAGCAATATTCTGAACATCGTACTGCCGGCTTTGCCTGACGAGCAGCAAACCGTTGAGGCTGTTGCCGTCTAAAACATCCTAATCATTAAGTATGCCTGTCTGAAAACAAAAGCAGTGAGTTTTCAGACAGGCATACTTAATGATAAAGTGGCTTTTCCTTATTCATTTTTTCTACACAAAAACCATGTTAACGCTCACCTCTCTCATCATCGCCGCCGCCGTCATCATCGGCTTATTGGTACTCTGTTTCGTACTACCGCATCCGATTACTTGGTTGATGACCCTGATTATGCTGGCGCTGACGCTGTTTGTGTTGTGGCCGAAATATCAGGGCCAACAACAAGCGATGGCGCACGGTGAGGTGATCGAAGCGGCGGTCTCGGAAGTGCGCCACTGGAACCGAAAACAAAGCGACACCATCATCGATCGTTATGAAATCATTGCGCTGGCACCCAATCCAAATACCGGCAAAATGCAGAAATTCGTCAGCCCGCCGATGTCGGCAGATCCGAAACCGTATCTGGGCGACACGGTAAAAGTGAAAGTAGACTGGTCGAATCCAAATGCTTATGTGATGGATATTTCGTTTCTGCCGTTCCAAGTGCCTTGATTACCCTGATCACATAACAAACGCCATGCAAAACACTGCATGGCGTTTGTTGTTTACGGGTTAAAAATACTTTTTCCCCGGTATGCCTGTCTGAAAACTAATCAGCTATAGCATTTGGTTATAACTCCTATGACCATTTGACACTTTATCTTCAAATCCTTATACCCAATAATCAGTTACATAAGACTACAAATATTAATTACTTACTTAAGGAACAGAAAATGGAAACTGCCGAGCGCACAATTAACGTGCAGGGTTTTCTCAATGAAAACCGGTTTTCCCCTTATCAATGGATGATTTTCATCATCTGCCTGCTGATTGCTTTTTTCGACGGCATGGACACCGCCGCCATCGGCTACATCGCGCCCAGCCTGCTCGACGATTGGGGCATGGAGAAAAAAGATTTAGCGCCGGTATTGAGCGCGGCCTTATTCGGTCTCGCTATCGGCGCGGTCGCTTCCGGCCCGATTGCCGATAAAATGGGGCGAAAAATCGTGCTTACCTTATCGGTATTGCTGTTTTCCGCCATGTGCGCCGCCTCTTCATTCGCTCAAGATCTCACCCAAATGACCATCTTGCGCTTCATCACC
>CALFOA010000201.1 GCA_937919795.1 uncultured Neisseria sp. | reverse complement strand
ATGAACAAAACGCTTCTACTTCTACCGTACGCTTGGCTGGTTCTTCAGGTGCTAACCCGTTTGCCTGTATTGCTGCCGGTATTGCCAGCCTGTGGGGCCCGTCTCACGGTGGTGCCAATGAAGCCGTGCTGAAAATGCTGGATGAAATCGGTGATGTTTCCAATGTGGCCGAATTCATGGAAGGCGTGAAAGCCAAGAAATACCGCCTGATGGGCTTTGGACACCGCGTTTACAAAAACATGGATCCGCGCGCGGCTATCATGAAAAAAACTTGTGATGAAGTGTTGCGTGAATTGGGCTTGGAAAACGATCCGCAATTTAAGCTGGCAATGGAGTTGGAACGCATTGCATTGAACGACCCGTACTTCATTGAGAAAAAACTGTATCCGAACGTAGATTTCTACTCAGGTATTGTGTTGTCTGCACTGGGGATTCCGGTTTCTATGTTTACCGTGATCTTTGCGCTGGCGCGTACCGTTGGCTGGATTTCACATTGGCACGAGATGATCAGCGATCCGGGTCAAAAAATCGGTCGCCCGCGTCAATTGTATACAGGTGCTCCGCGTCGAGATTATCTGCCGGTTGACAAGCGTTAATAATTATTTGGTAGTAGATTTTTCAGGCAAGCGTATGCCTGTCTGAAAAATCAACCAAATGATTGAACAAGAGGGTAGAATAGGGGTGCTATTGATACATATTATGATTATGTAATTAATATACGCCACTTTCTGCCTTTATTTCATTTCTAGGGTATACGTCATGATGGACGAACAACAAGGTTTCTCTTATTTATTCGGTTCGAACGCTCCTTATATTGAGGAGTTGTACGAAAATTATTTAAATGATCCCAATTCAGTGGATGAGCATTGGAAGCAATATTTCTCCGAGCTGGTGTTGCAACCGGGTGCGGTTGATCGCGATGTGGCACACCGCCCGATTCAGGAATCTTTTGCCAATTTGGCAAAAAGCCGCACAACTGCTGCCGCTGGTGCTATTGATGAGCATATGCTGAAGAAGCAGGTAAGTGTATTGCGTTTAATGTCGGCCTACCGTATTCAAGGTTCGGGCGCAGCCAATCTGGATCCTTTGAAACGCAAACCCTCAGTTCATGTGGAAGCATTGGATCCTGCGTACCATGGCTTGAGCGATGCCGATATGGCGCTCAAATTCAGTGTGGGCGAGGGTGACTTTGCCAATACCGCTGATAAACTTCCCTTATCTGAAATTATCAGCAAACTGAAACAAACGTATTGCGGCAATATCGGTATTGAATATATGTATATTCCCGATAGTCACGAACGCCGTTGGATTCGTAATTATTTTGAACGCGATTTATCTACGCCTAAATTCAGTGCGGAAGCAAAACGTGATTTATTGCAACAAGTTACTGCCGCTGAAACGCTTGAGCGTTATCTGCACACCAAGTATGTCGGTCAGAAACGCTTCTCGGTAGAGGGTGGCGAAAGTGCGATTGCCGGTTTGAACTACCTGATTCAAAATGCCGGTAAAGATGGTGTAGAAGAAGTGATTATTGGCATGGCGCACCGCGGCCGCTTAAACGTATTGGTCAACACTTTGGGTAAATTACCGCGTGATTTGTTTGCCGAATTTGAGGGCAAGGCCGAGGTGAAACTGCCGAGTGGCGACGTAAAATATCATATGGGTTTCAACTCCGATATCTCGACCCCAAATGGTCCGATGCATGTTACTTTGGCGTTTAACCCTTCTCACTTGGAAATTGTCAATCCGGTAGTAGAAGGTTCTGTACGAGCCAAGCAACGCCGTCGTGGTTCGGATGGTCGCGCGCAAGTGTTGCCGGTATTGATTCACGGTGATTCAGCTTTTATTGGCTTGGGTGTTAACCAAGCGACTTTCAATATGTCGAAAACCCGCGGTTATACCACCGGCGGTACCATCCACATGGTGATCAACAACCAGATTGGTTTTACCACTTCTGACGTGCGCGATACTCGTTCGACTACTTACTGTACCGATATTGCCAAAATGGTGGAAGCGCCGATATTCCATGTGAACGGTGATGATCCTGAAGCCGTTTGCTATGTGGTGCAGGCTGCGCTGGACTACCGTAAGGAATTCCAGAAAGACGTGGTGATCGACGTTGTATGTTACCGTAAGCTCGGCCATAACGAGGGTGATGATCCTTCTTTGACTCAGCCGATGATGTATAAAGCTGTATCCAAGCATCCGGGTACCCGCGCTATTTTTGCCGATAAACTGATCGCAGAAGGTGTGATTAAAGCAGAAGATGCGGAAGGTTACATTCAATCTTATCGCAATGCCTTGGATAAAGGTGAACATGTTGAGCAAACCCGTTTAACCGATTATGAAAGTAAACACCGTGTCGATTGGTCTAAATATGCCGGCCAAGATTGGCGCGAAGCAGTAGAAAGTGGTTTGCCTGCAGCTGATATTAAGCGCTTGGCTGATAAATTCACTTCCGCCCCGGAAGGCTTTAATATCCATCCGACTGTTAAGAAAATGTTGGAAGGCCGCAAAGCCATGGCTGCTGGTGAGCAAGCGATTGACTGGGGTATGGCCGAAACCATCGCCTATGCAAGCTTGGTGACTAACGGTACTGCCGTGCGTATTTCCGGTGAAGATTCCGGTCGCGGTACTTTCTCACACCGTCATGCCGTATTGCATGACCAAAACCGTGAGAAATTTGACCAAGGTGCTTATATACCGCTGAAACATATGAGCGAACATCAGGCCGATTTTGTGGTGATCGACTCTATTCTGAACGAAGAGGCGGTAATGGCTTATGAGTATGGTTTTGCCTGCTCTGCGCCCGACAAATTGGTGATTTGGGAAGCCCAGTTTGGTGACTTCGCCAATGGCGCCCAAGTCGTGATTGACCAGTTTATCTCTTCTGGCGAAACCAAATGGGGTCGCCTGTGCGGTCTCACTACCATTCTGCCGCACGGTTACGACGGGCAAGGCCCGGAACACTCATCTGCCCGTTTGGAGCGTTGGTTGCAACTGTGTTCCGAAGAGAATATGCAGATTGTGATGCCTTCCGAAGCTTCGCAAATGTTCCATATTCTGCGTCGCCAAGCTCTGCGTTCTTATCGTAAGCCGCTGGTTATCTTTATGTCGAAACGCCTGTTGCGCTTTAAAGATTCCATGAGCCCGCTGGCCAACTTTACCGAAGGCAGCACTTTCCGCCCGGTAATCGGTGATACTGCTGAACGCAAGGATAATGGCAGCGTGAAACGCGTGGTGATGTGTTCCGGCCAAGTTTACTATGATTTGGATAAAGCCCGTCAGGAGCGTGGTTTGGCTGATGATGTTGCGATTGTTCGCGTTGAGCAGCTCTATCCCTTCCCGTATGCCGAAGCGGAAGCCGAGTTGGCTAAATATCCGAATGCCAAAGAAATCGTTTGGACTCAGGAAGAGCCGAAAAACCAAGGTGCGTGGTATCAAACCCGCCACCGTTTGGAGCAGATGAGCAAATCAGGACAAACCGTATCCTTTGCCGGTCGCCCAAGCAGTGCTTCGCCTGCCGTCGGTTATATGAGCAAACACGTTGCCCAACTGAAACAGTTGATTGACGACGCTTTAACCCTTAACTAACACACCTTTTCGGCTGTTTGGAAAACTTACTCTTCAAGCAGCCGATATTCATAGTATTTGGAGAAAAAAATGATTGTTGAAGTAAAAGTACCGGTATTTGCGGAGAGCGTATCTGAAGGCACTCTGCTTTCTTGGCATAAAAAAGTCGGTGAAGCCGTGGCTCGCGACGAAGTGTTGATCGACATCGAAACCGATAAAGTGGTGCTGGAAGTGCCCGCGCCGCAAGCCGGTGTGTTGGTGGAAATTCTGATTCAAGACGGCGAAGTAGTGGAATCTCAGCAATTGCTGGCTAAAATCGATACCGAAGCTGCCGCCAGCGCTTCTGCACCTGCCGCCGAAGCAGCACCTGCTGCTGCCGCACCTGCCGCTGCCCCGGCTGCTGCCAGCAATAGCCAAGCCGGTGTGGCTATGCCTGCTGCCGCTAAATTGGCTGCTGAAAAAGGCGTGGACATCAACAGCGTACAAGGTTCCGGCCGCGATGGTCGCGTTTTGAAAGAAGACGTACAAAACGCCAGCCCAGCTGCCGCTAAAGCTGCGGCGCCTGCTGCACCGCTGCCTTTGGGTGATCGCCCTGAACAGCGCGTGCCGATGAGCCGCCTGCGTGCCCGTGTAGCCGAGCGTCTGCTGGCTTCGCAACAAGAAAACGCCATCCTGACTACCTTCAATGAAGTGAACATGAAGCCGGTGATGGATTTGCGTAACAAATACAAAGAAAAATTCGAGAAAGAGCACGGTGTGAAACTGGGCTTTATGTCGTTCTTTGTTAAAGCCGCTGTGGCTGCGCTGAAAAAATATCCGGTGGTGAATGCTTCGGTTGACGGCAAAGACATCGTCTATCACGGTTACTTCGATATCGGTATCGCCATCGGCAGCCCGCGCGGCTTAGTGGTTCCGATTCTGCGTGATGCCGACCAAATGAGCATTGCCGACATCGAAAAAGCGATTATGGATTACGCTGCTAAAGCCAAAGACGGCAAAATCTCTTTGGAAGACTTAACCGGCGGTACCTTCAGTATCACCAACGGCGGTACTTTCGGCTCGATGATGTCTACCCCCATTATCAACC
The DNA here is from genome assembly GCA_937919795.1 of uncultured Neisseria sp. Taxonomy (GTDB): domain Bacteria; phylum Pseudomonadota; class Gammaproteobacteria; order Burkholderiales; family Neisseriaceae; genus Neisseria. The sequence continues at coordinate 6,359 of CALFOA010000201.1, read as the reverse complement.
CGCCGCAATCAGCCATTCTGGGCATGCACGCTACCAAAGAGCGCGCGGTAGTTGAAAACGGTCAAGTAGTGGTGCGCCCGATGATGTATCTGGCGCTGTCTTACGACCACCGCATCATTGATGGCCGCGAAGCGGTGCTGACACTGGTAACCATTAAAGACCTGTTGGAAGACCCGGCGCGTTTGTTGTTGGATCTGTAACATGATCCGCGTGCCAATCTTCCGGTTGGCACGCGGTTTCGCTTCACGGCAAACCGAAACACCGGATTAATGAGATATTAACGGAATAAACTCGATAAATGAGGATGATGAACATGAAGGCAAAACTTTTTTGCTTATCTACTGCGGTGATGTTTTTGGCAGCCTGTGCGGCATCCAATGCTTACTCGGTTCAAGCTTATAACAAACAAGGACGTCTGTTGAGCAAACGAGCGGATTTGGACAGCAACAAAGAAGGCATAGGAATTGCGCGCGAAACTTTGTGCAAAACCTATCCAAATGCCATTATTAAAGTGACCAATAATGTAACCGGCCAAGTCGTAGAGCGCAGATCTTGCCGCTAACCGAAATATATTACTGAAATAGGATTGTGTCTGTTTTTCAGACGGGCATATTGATGTTTAAAAATATCAGATAAAAAGGATAAACAAGATGTCACAATTTGACGTAGTGGTCATCGGCGCTGGCCCCGGCGGTTATGTAGCCGCTATCCGCGCCGCCCAGCTGGGTTTCAAAACCGCCTGTATCGATGCAGGCGTAAATAAAGCGGGCGATGCACCGGCCTTAGGCGGTACCTGCTTGAACGTGGGTTGTATTCCCTCTAAAGCACTGCTGCAATCGAGCGAGCATTTCCATGCGGCGCAGCACGATTTTGCCGAACACGGCATCAGCGTGGGCGACGTAAAATTTGATGCCGCCAAAATGGTGGAGCGCAAAGACGGTATCGTCAACAAGCTCACCGGCGGCGTGGCTTTCCTGTTTAAAAAGAACAAAGTAGAAAGCCTGCACGGCAAAGGTTCGTTTGTCGGCAAAAACGGCGATCTGTACCAAATCGAAGTAGACAACAAAGGCGAGAAAAGCGTGGTGGAAGCCAAGCATGTGATCGTCGCCACCGGTTCCGTACCGCGCCCACTGCCGCAAATCGCGATTGACAACGTAAACGTGCTTGATAACGAAGGCGCGCTGAACCTGACTGCAGTGCCGGCCAAGCTCGGCATCATCGGTTCCGGCGTGATCGGGTTGGAAATGGGTTCAGTATGGAACCGCGTTGGTTCCGATGTGACCATTCTGGAAGCCATGCCGACTTTCCTGGCCGCTGCCGACCAGCAAATCGCCAAAGAAGCCTTCAAATACTTCACCAAAGAGCAGGGCTTGAACATTGAGCTCGGCGTGAAAATCGGCGACATCAAAAACGTAGCCAAGGGTGTGGAAGTGAAATTCGAAACCGCCCAAGGTGAAGCAAAAACTGAAGTGTTCGACAAACTGATCGTTTCCATCGGCCGTATCCCCAACACCAACGGCTTGAATGCTGAAGTCGTGGGCTTGGAAAAAGACGAGCGAGGTTTTGTGAAAGTGGACGACGAATGCCACACCAACCTGCCTAATGTTTGGGCGATTGGCGACGTGGTACGCGGCCCGATGCTGGCACACAAAGCCAGCGATGAAGGCGTGGCCGTGGCTGAGCGCATCGCCGGTCAAAAACCGCATATCGATTTCAACAGCATTCCGTTTGTGATTTACACCGACCCCGAAATCGCTTGGGTGGGCAAAACCGAAGAGCAGTTGAAAGCCGAAGGCGTGGAATACAAAAAAGGCACTTCAGGCTTCGGCGCCAACGGCCGCGCACTGGCCTTGGGTAAAGCCAAAGGCACCGTAAAAGTATTGGCCGATGCCAAAACCGACCGTTTATTGGGCGTACACATGATCGGCCCGATTGTGAGTGAACTGGTTACCGAAGGCGTGGTCGGCTTGGAATTCCGTGCCAGCAGCGAAGACTTCGCCCGCATCATCCACGCCCACCCGACCTTGTCGGAAGTGGTACACGAAGCCTGCCTGGCTGCAGACAAACGCGCCTTGCACGGTTAATACGTTATCGACAACAAGCGGCTTAAATGAGCCGTTGCGTTGAATCTCACCACCCTGTGCCGCTGTTTTTTCAGACAGGCATAGGGTGGTTTTTATGGTGGTATGGAAGACAGAATGCCTGTCTGAAAACTAATTACGTTGGTTTTCAGACAGGCATTTTAATTGAGGATGATAATCGGCTGATTAGCGTTTTATTCGCCGTAAAACTCAATCGGCAAACCGTCGGGGTCGGCGATAAAGAAAAACGGTTTATCGGTGTATTCGTCTATGCGTATCGCTTCGCAGCCCACGCCGGCGGCGCTTAATTCGGCGTGCTTTTCGGCAACATCGGCAACGGCGAACGCCAGATGGCGCAGGCCGCAGGCTTCGGGGTGGCTGGGGCGGGGCGGCGGGTTGGGGAAGGAGAACAGTTCCAATACGTAATGGCCGTCTATGCCTAAATCGAGCTTCCAGGAGTCGCGGGCGGCGCAGTAGTGTTCGGCGAGGACGGTGAGGCCGAGGGTTTCGGTGTAGAAGCGTTTGGAAGTTTGGTAATCGGATGCGATTAGGGCGATGTGATGGATACGCATGGGAATGCCTGTCTGAAAGGTTTTTATGGGAACGCGGGCTGTGTATTAGCTAATGTGGTATTCGTTTGGTTGCTTAAGTGAAACCTGCCACCCCCTTCCTAGCCTTCCCACGCCGGACGAGGGAAGGAATAGGTTGCTGATGGAGTGGAAATTTCTCATATTCAAATGCTTGCAAGTCCCGCCTATGCCAATCAACATCTTTTACATCGCACCATAATTCGGCCCGCTGCCGCCTTCGGGGCAGACCCAAGTGATGTTCTGGGTTGGGTCTTTAATGTCGCAGGCTTTGCAATGTACGCAGTTGGCGGCGTTGATTTGCAGCTTGGGCTGGCCGCTTTCTTCTATGATTTCATACACGCCGGCGGGGCAGTAGCGGGTTTCCGGGCTGGCGTATTCGCGCTGGTTCACCGAAATCATGGTGGAAGGGTTGCGCAGGGTGAGGTGGCTGGGTTGGTTTTCTTCGTGGCTGAGGTTGGCAAGGAACACGCTGCTCAGGCGGTCGAAGGTGAGTTTGCCGTCGGGTTTCGGGTACTCGATGGGGCGGCTGGCTGCGGCTTTGCGGGTGGCGGCGTGGTCGCTGTGGCGGTGTTTTAGTGTCCAAGGGGTGCGGCCTTTAAACAGATATTGTTCCAGCCCGGTATAGGCGAAGGCTGCCCATAAGCCCCATTGGAAGGAGGGGCGGATGTTGCGGACTTCGTGCAGCTCGCGATAGAGCCAGCTGGTTTCAAACAGGTTTTGGTAGGCGAGTGCTTCCGGGTTGGTGGTAGCTGCTTCAACGGATTCGCTTTCTTCCAGCAGCGGGAACAGCGCTTCGGCGGCCAGCATGGCGGATTTGATGGAAGTGTGGATGCCTTTGATGCGCGGTACGTTGAGGAAGCCTGCGGCATCGCCGATCAGCGCGGCACCGGGTACGGTGAGCTTGGGCAGCGATTGCAGGCCGCCTTCGATTAAGGTGCGGGCGCCATAGGCGATACGACGGCCGCCTTCCAGCATGGTGCGGATTTCGGGATGGGTTTTGAAACGTTGAAATTCTTCAAACGGCGAGAGATAGGGGTTTTTATAGTCGAGGCCGACCACGAAGCCGATGGCGATTTGGTTATCGTCGAGATGGTAAACAAAGGAGCCGCCGTAGGTTTGGCTGTCGAGCGGCCAGCCGGTGGAGTGCATCACCTCGCCGGGGCGGCTTTTGCCGGGTTCGACTTCCCAGATTTCTTTGATGCCGAGGCCGTAGGTTTGCGGCTGGCTGTCGTTATCAAGCGCGAAACGCTGGATAAGCTGTTTGCTGAGCGAGCCGCGGCAGCCTTCGGCCAGCAGAGTTTGCTGGGCATGTAATTCCATGCCGGGCTGGAAGGCGTCGGTGGGTTCGCCGTCTTTACCGATGCCCATATTGCCGGTGGCAATGCCTTTTACCGAGCCGTCGGCATGGTAGAGGATTTCCGAAGCGGCAAAGCCGGGATAGATTTCTACCCCCAAGGCTTCGGCTTGTTCGGCCAGCCAGCGGCAGAGCAGGCCTAGGCTGATGATGTAGTTGCCGTGGTTTTGGAAGCAGGGGGTAGTCGGCAGTTGGTAGGCTTTGTTTTCGGTGAAGAACATCACGCGATCGCGGGTAACGCTGCGGCTAATCGGCGCACCGTTTTGTTGCCAATCGGGCAGCAATTCGCTGAGGGCGACCGGATCGATCACCGCGCCGGATAAGATGTTAGCGCCCACTTCCGAACCTTTTTCCACCACGCACACGCTCACTTCGCGCCCGGCGGCTGCCGCCAACTGCTTCAAGCGAATGGCGGCGCTCAGGCCTGCGGGGCCGGCGCCGACGATTACTACATCATATTGCATACTGTCGCGTTCGAGGGTGGTCATGGTGGGTTCCTGTGTTATTTTTGAGTGTAAGGGCGGAAGCCTAGTTGTATCGGCAGACTTTGCCCTTATGTGTTGGCTATAAATAGTTTAATTATACCGAAACATTTTAGGCTTGACCTCTAGGGCAAGCTGACAATACATATATCATCATCTTTTTTGCCCTAAAAATCTGAATAATTTGGAATGGCCAGTTTGCACTAATGCCTGTCTGAAAAAAGATAAGTTTTCAGACAGGCATTCCATAGCCAAGGAAATTCTATGAACATCAGTGAAGCCGCCCGCTTGAGCGGGTTGAGCAGCAAACAAATCCGCGATTATGAGAAAAACGGCTTGTTGCCGCCAGCAGAGCGCAGCGACAGCGGCTACCGGCAATATACTGCTGAGGAACTCGAAACACTGCGTTTTATCCGCCATGCGCGGGATGTCGGTTTTTCTTTAAAACAAATCGAACGGTTGCTGCAATTGCAACGCAATCCGCAGCGCAGCAGGCGCGAGGTGAAACGGATTACCGCCGAGCATATTCAGGAATTGGCGGAGAAAATCAGTGAATTGCAACGTATGGCGGATACCTTGCAGCGCTGGCACGATTGTTGCGACGGCGGTGAGCAGGCGGATTGCCCGATTTTAAACGGTTTGGCAGCCGAATCATAAGCGGGTTGCCTTGCAAAATTCGGCCGCGTTCTATTAGGATTTATCCCTTTTCTTCGCTATAATTCCCAACCATTCTATTCCGGTTTTGGAGACCTATTTTTATGTTACGCGCTCTTCCCGATACCCGACCTTACCCGACCGATCCGGTGAAAAACGAGCTGTTGATGTATGCCGGCCAGATTGCCGAGGGCAAAGGCGGGGCGCAGGCCAAGCTGGCGGCTGAATCTTTGCGCGCTTCGATTTTCACCATGTTGAGCCAAAACCATTATCTCGGCTTGTCGGTGGCGATGAGCATGGCGCCGGATGCAGCGAGCTACCGTGCGCTGCTGGCCGCTTTATCCGATACCTTGGGCGCGAAAACGGAAGCAGAAGTGGAATGGTTTGCGCTGCCGGTGGTGCTGGTGGCGGGTACCAATCAGGCTGCCGCTTTGCCGGCTGCCGCGCCTACCGCCGAGCTGTCGGCTTGTTTGGCTAATTATCCGCATACCCGTGCGTTCAGCCGCGCTACTTGGTTTCCGCATTTGGTGTCGTCTGCCGATTTGGCGGCGGTGAACGCGGGGCAGTGGTTTGCCGCCAAACAAAACGCAGCGGCCGCCGCCGAATTTGCCGCTACTTTTACCGCAAACGACTTGCCGTTTGCGGCCGGACAATCGGTGCAGCTGGTGTTTGCGCTGGGCTACGGCGAAGCCGGCTTGCGCGAGTCGCTCGGGGTGAACCTGCAAGAAGCCGCGTTGCCGCTGATGCAGGTGTGGCAGCAAAACTTGAGTGCGCCCGGCTTAACGCTGTTTGCCAATCCGTTATCGCCCGATACGCCCTTGCAGGCGTTGGTGGACGGCAGCCATATGCGTTTGCGCATGGCGCTGGACGTGTTCGCTGCCAATGCGATACGCGCCATCCGCCTGCAAAGCCCGCGGGTGGGCGTGGTGATGGCGGCGCAAGAGGGCGGCCGTTTGCTGTTTGGCTTTAACGCCACCGCCAGCCAGTTTGAATTACAGCCGCAGGTGTTTAGCTGGCCGCTGTCGCCGGCCGAGCGCATCGAAATCATCCAGCAGGATTTCTTGGATTTGATGGTGGAATGCCAAGTGGAAAATATCCGCCAACTGGATGCGCCGCTGCCGGACGGCGCCGACTTGCCGAGCTATGCTCAAGCGCTGGAAGCGGACGGTTTTAATCCGCTGTTTGCCGGTTGAAAGCG
>CALFOA010000200.1 GCA_937919795.1 uncultured Neisseria sp. | reverse complement strand
CGCCGATGTGTGCGCGCCGTTTGGCGACGGGGTGTACGCTGAATATAAAAAATGGTGCGACGATTATTTTTATCTGAAACACCGCGGCGAAACGCGTGGCGTGGGCGGGCTGTTTTTTGACGATTTAAACCGTTGGGACTTTGATGCCTGTCTGAATTTTATCCGTGCGGTGGGCGAGGGCTATATCGCCGCTTATGCGCCGATTGTCGCCAAGCGCAAAAACACGCCTTATGGCGAGCGCGAACGACAGTTCCAGCTGTACCGCCGCGGGCGCTATGTGGAATTCAATCTGGTGTGGGACAGAGGCACGCTGTTCGGCCTGCAAAGCGGCGGTCGCACCGAAAGCATTTTGATGTCGATGCCGCCCTTGGTGCGCTTTGAATATTGCTATCAGCCGGAACAAGGCTCGGCGGAAGCACGCTTGAATGAATTTTTACGGCCTAGGGATTGGTTGAAAGAACTCAGTTAAGTAGTTGATAACAAAATGCCTGTCTGAAAGATTTTCTTTTCAGACAGGCATTTTGTTATCCAGCGTTTATTTACGACAAGCGGCAAACATATCCCATTCTTTCTTATATTCCTGCGTACCGATATCGAAAATACCGAGTAGCGAATGGAAAACATGATCGTGCGATTTTGGTTGTTGTGCGGTTTGGCGCATACAGGCTGCATCGAGTTTTCGGTCGCTGTAAAAACCGGGCGAAGCCCAGAAAATCATCGGAATATGGGTTTGTTGGCTGGGCGCAATCGCATAAGGCGTGGCATGCAGGAAAAGGCCTTTTTCGCCCAACGATTCGCCGTGGTCGGAGAAATACCATAAGGCGCTGTTGATCTTCTCATCGGCTTTTAACAGGCGGATGGTTTTGGCCAACATATCATCAATGGCGACGATGCTGTTGTTATAAGTGTTGGCCAGTTTGCCTAAATCACAATCCTGAATCTGGTTGGTGTCGCAAGTGGGGGAGAACTTGCGCAGTTCGGGCGGATAGCGTTCGAAATAAGCCGGGCCGTGGCTGCCATTGGTGTGCAACACAATGATGCCGTCGTTGGGCATGGCATCGATTTCTTGTTGCAGCTTATCCAGTAAAACCGTGTCATAACACAGATCGCCCTTGCATTTGGCGGCGGCATCGGTAATGGTTTTGTACATATCAATGTGTTTGATGCGGTCGCAAACGCCTTTACAGCCGCTATCGTTTTCGCGCCAAGAGGTGTAAATGCCGGCGCGTTGCAGCACATCAAGTAGGTTTTCCTGATGCTTGGCGGTATTGGCTTTATAGTCTTCACGGTTCATAGGGGAAAACATGCAGGGCACCGAAATGGCGGTAGCGGTACCGCAAGAGCTGGCTTGTGGGTAGTTGATCACATCAGCCATTTGTTTCAGCTGCGGCGTGGTATTCGGGGCGCCGGCGTTCAAGCCCCAGTTTTCCGCGCGGGTGGTTTCGCCGACCACCAATACCATCAAATTTTTCTTCGCGCCTTGTGGGCTTAAGCGTTTGGCATCTTGGCCGATGGGCTGAAACGGCTGATGAGCATCATAATAGTCATAAGCGGTTTTAAAACTGGCGGCGATAAAGTTTATCGGGATAATTTGGTGGGCGATGCCTTTGTTGTTGCGGAAGAAAGAAGCATAGCTTTGATAGGAGGTGGCGGCAATCGCCAATATCACGCCCAAGGAAACGGCCACGCTGACCAAGCGCCACAACAAGCCTTTCCACCAACGATTTTTCGGTTCAACCCGAACAAAGAGGATATACAACAACGCCGGCAAAATACCGGTAAACAGCAACCAGCTGATGAATTTCACGCTGATCCAGGCGCCGGCTTCGGTTTGGTTGGTTTGTAGAATGTTCTGAATTTGGTCGGAATTAAAATAAATGCCTTGCGTCATCACCGCATAAGAGGCGCCTGCCGCCAAGATCAGTATCAGTGGGAACAAAACGCGGTTAAACTTCGGCCAAAACAGAATCTGCAAGCAGATATTCATCGTCGCCACAATAAATAAGGGCATGGTGGCCAGCAGCAGCCAGTTCGCAGCATTGCTAAAAGGGGCGCTTACTAGCACATTGCGCCAGAAGCCGATGTTTAATACCAATGCAAAATAAAGGGTGAATAGCAGAATAATTTTATTGGCGGAGAGTAAGCGGGTTTTCATAAACAAGGCACGTAGTTTTAATAATGGCCAAGTTTAAGCAAGCAAGCTTAATTCAAACTTAAAACGGGTTTGGATGGGGGAATGATAGACGATGCTGTATGCCTGTCTGAAAAATACTTTAAGGTTACTTGGTATTCTGTGTGATAAAGCATTTAGCTCATTTTTGAGTTTCTCTTCAAGCTCTCGCTCAATGGCTCAAAAAGTTAAAAAACGTAATGCTGATATGCTTGTGCTTGTTGTAAAAAATTTGTTATTATAAACAATCGATTAAAAAAATTTTGTAAAAAATAATCGATTTTAAATTTTGTTAACACATAAATAACAGTGATTTTACAATCATATACAAAGGAAATTTATGGAATATTCCCACCAGTCTCAATTAGTTACGTCTCCACATAGCAAGACAGTGCTTGCTTCCCCTTCTTTTTTAATTTCTCTCAATGTGCAAGGTTTGGCCGTTTCTTCTGGCCAAAAAAATTTAGACCTCTCAATCAATCAATATAATGCTAATGAATATCGTTTAGGAGTGGCGTCCCCATTTTGTCATTTTTTTAACTAGGAAGATACGATGCGAGATTTACAAATAAAAGCCACTTGGATGCGTGGCGGTACGAGCAAATGTTGGGTTTTTGAGCGCCATGAGCTTGAGCAAGACGCTATGCGTATCGACGATATTTTATTGCGAGCGTTTGGCAGCCCGGATGAAAGACAGTTAGACGGGGTTGGCGGTGGCACTTCCACCACCAGTAAAGCGGTGATTTTAAGTCCTTATGAAGGCGATGCCTTTGACGTGAATTATCTGTTTGCCCAAGTCGGCATTGAAGAGCCGGTGGTTGATTGGGGAAGTAACTGCGGTAACTGCTCGGCAGTAGTGGCGCTATACGCCATTGAAAAAGGTTGGGTTACACCGCAAGATGGTACCACCACTGTACGGGTTTACAACGAAAACACTGGCCAGGCCATTGTGCAACAAATCGCTACGCCAAACGGCAAATTGCCGGAAGCCAATAGCGAAATGGTGGGCAGCGTTTATCCGGGTATTCTGGTGAATGTGGGTTTTGAAGATCCGGCTGGTAAAACCACCGGCAAACTGTTTCCTGCCGGTGCAGAGTGCACCGATATTGTGGTGGACGGTACCCGTTATCCGGTCACTTTGGTTGATGCTGGCGCGCCGTGTGTTTATCTAGAGGCCGCGGCATTGGGGCTGGAGAATCATAGCCGGGACGAGTGGACCAATGTGATCGATGCTCAGCTTGATCTGTTAGATAACATCAGACGCCAAGGTGCAGTTCTGATGGGGCTGGCCGATACGCCGGAAGCGGCTGCTCGTGCGATTCCTAAATTGGGTGTGGTCGGTAAAACCGATGTTAAAGGTGCAGATCTGCGCGTACAAATGCTTTCAATGGGCAAATGCCACCCGGCTATGCCGGTAACCGGTTCGGTCGGTTTAACTTTGGCCGCCCGTTATGCCGACACTACGATTGCTAAAGCATTGGGAAAAACCACGCAGGCTGGAGTGAACCTCGATACGCCGTCCGGTATTCTGAATACTTTTGCAACCGATCTCAATAACCTGCCGGTGGTGGGGATTTCCCGTACTTGCCGCACCATTGCGCAAACAGTCATTCATGTGCCTTTAAGCCCTTTGCCTACGGAGGTAGCGAAATGATGAGCCTTTCTAATCAGAACAAGCCCAAAAGCAAGTTTAGCGCCCGCCGTCTCTTGAAAGCACTGGCGTTAACAACGGTAATGGGTGTAGTAGCCTGTGCGCCGCCGCAATCCAACTACAAGCCGACGGGCGAAGGGGTTGTGGATGTGATGGTGCCTTACGGTTCCGGCGGTGGTACCGATACTTGGGCTCGATTCATCACCCAAGCGTTTGCCGACATCAATCCTGATGTGAGACGTTATCAAGTGGTTAACGTGCCGGGCGGTGAAACCATTACCGGTACCAATGCTTTTGTGAAAAGTGGTGTTACCAACGGCCAATATGTGATGGTTGGCTCTGCCACCACTTATTTTCAAGATATGTTGGATCACAAAGCAGTTCAGTTTGATTTTGCCAAAATGGAACCTTTGGCGTTCAATGGTACCGGCGGTGTGGTATGGACCAATGGTAATAAAACTGGCATTAAAAACATCAACGACTTGAAAAATGCCAAAGAAGAGTGGCTCTATGGTGGCATGAGTGCTTCAGGGCTGGATTTGATCGCCTTGCTTGCCCTGGAAGCATTGGGTGTGCCCAATAGAGGCGTATTTGGTTTTGAAGGACGCGGCCCCACTCGCTTGGCAGTATTGCGCGGCGAAACGGCTCTGGACTTCCAGACCACCTCAACCTATCTTTCACAGCTCGCCGACAATGTGAAAACAGGCGAGGTCGTGCCACTGTTCAGCATGGGTATTCCGGTGAATGGTAAGATTGAGCGTGATCCGAACTTGCCGGATATTCCGACTTTTGAAGAGCTTTATCAACAAATCGGTGGCAAGACCGACCATCAAAGAAAGGCCTATCAAGCGTTCCAAGCCTTTGTGGCAACCGGCTTATATTATCAAAAAGGATTATGGGCAAATGAAGGCACCGATCCTGCGGTAATCGATAAATATGATGCCATGGTCAAACAACTCAATGCCGATGAAGCCTTTATGAAAAAAGCCAAAGAAGCCCTTGGTGGTTATCAATTGATTTCAGGCAAAGAAGCCAAAGCAGACTTTAATAAAGCTTTGAAGGTCGATCCTGAAACCATGGACTTTATCGCCAAATTGTTACTTGAGAAATACGGCACAGCCATTCACTAGGAGAAGAGCAATGATGGATATAATTATTTCTGCTTTAGGACAGCTTGCCGATCCGACAGTACTGTTGTTTTTGTTGGCCGGTGTGGTGATTGGGATCATCATTGGTGTTATCCCGGGATTGGGCGGTACCGGTGCTGTAGCCGTATTGATGCCTTTTATCTTTATGTTGGAGCCTAATCAGGCGATTGCCATGATTATTGGTGCGGTAGCGGTGGTACATACCTCGGATGTCATTACCTCGGTGGTGCTCGGGATACCGGGGTCGGCATCGGCATCAGTGTTCTTGCTGGACGGCTATAAGATGGCGCAAAAAGGCGAGGGGGCGAGGGCGTTAAGTGCCAGCTTCATTGCTTCCACCATCGGTGGTTTGTTCGGCATTGTAGCACTGACTTTGGTGGTTCCGATTGCCAAACCGATTGTGACTTCATTTGGCTCGCCTGAAATTTTCTCGCTGATTGTTGCCGGTGTATTTTTGACTGCCATGCTGTCAAAAGGCAATATGACCAAAGGGTTGATGGTAGCCTTGTTTGGCTTAGCACTTGGTTTTGTGGGCGTATCGCCGATTAGTGCGGAATACCGCTTTACTTTTGGCATGGAATCGCTGAGCGATGGCTTGAATTTGGTGGTAGTGGCTTTGGGTATTTTTGGTTTGGCTGAGATGATTAGCTTGATTGCTCATAAAACCGCTATTTCCAACCAAAAAGTAGATTTGGGTGCAGGCTGGAGAAAAGGTTTCCGTGATATTTTGCGTTATCCTTTTGATGTGTTACGAGGTTCTATCGTAGGCACCGCAGTAGGATTCTTGCCGGGTGTAGGCTCAACCGCCGGTGCGTGGTTGTCTTACGGCCAAGCTCAAGCGTTTGCTTCTCGTAAGGGCGATTCCCAGTTTGGTGAAGGCGATGTACGCGGTGTGATTGCGCCGTCTGCCGCCAGTAACGGTATTGAATCTGGTGCATTGATTCCAACCTTGATTTTCGGCGTACCCGGCGCGGCCCCTTTCGCCCTGTTGTTGGGCGTATTGCTGGTGTTTGGTATTCAACCCGGCCCTGCCATGATGACCAAGCACCTTGATTTGGTGTACTTTATCGTGTGGGCTTTTGCCTTAGCCAGTATTGCCGGTGCAGTGTTGTCATTTGCCTTGGCGCGCCCGTTGGCTCGCTTGTCTTTTGTACCTTTCCCGATTTTGGCTGCCGCACTGATTCCCATTTTGTTTATGAGCGGTTTCCAAGGCCCGATTGACCTGAATACCTTCTATATGATGCTGTTTTTTGGTCTGATTGGTTGGTTGTGTAAGGCTTGCGACATTCCCCGCGCACCATTCTTGATCGCCTTCGTATTGGCTGAACCGCTTGAGCGTTATTTCTTCTTGACTGTTAAGGTGTATGAGCCCACTCAATGGATGACCCGTCCTTTTGTGATGGTGGTGATTTTCATCTTGGTGGCTGCGGTGGTGTTACCTCTGATCCAAAGTCATCTGAAAAAGAGAAAAGGTGACGATGCTCAAGCACAAGCTGCGATTGCTGAGGCTGATGGTAAAGAGGCCACAAATAAAGTTCGCTTGGTTACTTCGTTGGTATTCTTAGGGTTCTTTATCCTGTGGCTTGCTCTGGCAACCGGATATTCAGGCAATGGCGGCTTGTTCCCCAAAACGGTGGGCGTCGTCGGTATTGCTATTGCCTTGTTGGCGATTATGTTAGATATCAAAAAACTCAAAGCAGCGCCGGATACGGAGGAAACCATTACCAAATGGCGGCATACCTTGGTGACAGTAGCCGTTTCAACCGCGTGGGTATTGTTCTTTATTTGGTCAGTCTTTGCTATTGGTATGCTGGCAGCTACGGCAATTTTTGCTCTTGTTTTCTTGTTGGCAGTCGCACGTATGAAACCGGTAAATGCAGTGATTTATACTGCCGGTATCACTGCTTCTATTTGGGCGATGGAAAGCTTGGCTCATATGGTATTGCCGGTAGGCTATTTGCAAATTTTCATGGGTTGATTGAGATAACACCCATTGCTCCCCTAAACCGCCGATTGAAATCGGCGGTTTTATTTTGGATGCTAGAGTATGCTTATCTGACAAAGTGTTTTAAGTTTACTTTAAGCTTGCTTTGTTTTAATAGACTCACAGTCTTACAACAAGGCTGACAGATTATTCTTAGGAGAGTTACCATGTTGAACAAAAAATCCCTTTTCGCCCTGATCGCTGTCGTTGCTACTGTTCCCGCTTTTGCTGCCACTCAATGTGAAAAACATCCAGAAGCGGAACAAATTCCGGCAGCGAAGTTCCAAGAACAATTGAAAGCACAAGGTTATCAAATCCGTAATTTCAAGAAAACCAGTGGTAACTGTTATGAAATCTACGGTAAAAACAAAGCAGGGCAGCGGGTGGAAATCTATTTTGATACCAAAACTGGTAAGCCGGTAAAATCCGAAATCGATGATTAAGCGGGCTAAACAGATCGGAAGAGCACACGTCTGAACTC
>CALFOA010000199.1 GCA_937919795.1 uncultured Neisseria sp. | reverse complement strand
CCTACATCACCATGGATGCCACCGGCCCGAAACACTTGGCGATGAAAATCACCCGTGCCAAATTCGAAAGCTTGGTAGAAGACTTAGTTGCCCGTACCATCGAGCCGTGTAAAGTGGCGGTGAAAGATGCCGGTTTGAACATCAGCGAAATCGACGACATCATTTTGGTGGGCGGTCAGAGCCGTATGCCGAAAGTGCAAGAAGCGGTTAAAGAGTATTTCGGCAAAGAGCCGCGTAAAGACGTGAACCCCGACGAAGCCGTGGCCTTGGGTGCTGCGATTCAGGGCGAAGTATTGGGCGGCGGTCGCAGCGACGTATTGCTGCTCGACGTAACCCCGCTGTCGCTCGGTATCGAAACCATGGGCGGTGTGATGACCAAACTCATCAACAAAAACACTACCATCCCAACCAAAGCGTCGCAAACCTTCTCAACCGCCGAAGACAACCAAAGCGCGGTAACCATCCATGTGCTGCAAGGTGAGCGCGAGCGTGCGTCTGCCAATAAATCGCTGGGTCAGTTCAACTTGGGCGACATCGCACCCGCCCCGCGCGGCATGCCGCAAATCGAAGTAACCTTCGACATCGATGCCAACGGTATTCTGCACGTGTCTGCCAAAGACAAAGGCACCGGCAAAGCTGCCAACATCACCATCCAAGGTTCTTCAGGTTTGAGCGAAGAAGAAATCGAACGTATGGTGAAAGATGCGGAAGCCAATGCCGAAGAAGACCGCAAACTGCACGAACTGGTACAAAGCCGCAACCACGCCGAAGCCTTGATTCACTCCGTGAAGAAATCTTTGGAAGAGCACGGCGACAAACTGGGTGCCGATGAAAAAGCCAAAATCGAAGACGCGCTCAAAGCCGCCGAAGAAGCCGTAAAAGGCGAAGACAAGGAAGACATCGACGCTAAAGCCGAAGCTTTGGGCACTGCCAGCCAGAAATTGGGTGAAATCGTTTACGCCCAAGCTCAAGCCGAAGCAGGCGGTGATGCCGGCGCGCAAACCAGTGAAGGCAGCGCGGCGAAAGACGACGATGTCGTTGATGCAGACTTTGAAGAAGTGAAAGACGATAAGAAGTAATCCAATCGTTTAAGTAAAAAGCCGACCGGAAAGGTCGGCTTTTTTGTATGGCCGATTTGCGTCTATCCTTAAAGAATGGCGCAGAAAGTAGCTATTTTCAATTTAAAGTAGCATAATGTAGTCTGAAATAGGCTGATTAGTCTTTATATGCCTGTCTGAAAAAGATTCGGGCGATACAAATCAAATAAAAACAAAAGCAGGAGCACAGCAACATGAATATCACGCGGCGTCAATTTTTTAAGGTTACCGCAGCCGGTGCTGGCGCGTCCGGCTTGGCGGCAATGGGTATGCTGCCGGGCAAGGCGTTTGCAGAGGTGCGGCAGTACAAACTGAGCCGTGCCAGCGAAGCCCGCAATAACTGCACTTATTGCTCGGTAGGTTGCGGCACCATTATTTACAGCATGGGCGATGGTGCCAAAAATGCCAAAAAGAAAATCTTCCACATCGAAGGCGACCCCGATCATCCGGTGAGCCGCGGTTCTTTGTGCCCGAAAGGCGCGTCGCTGGTGGATTTTGTCAACAGCCCCAACCGCCTGCTGTTTCCAGAGGTGCGCGAACCGGGTACCAATGAATGGAAACGCATCTCTTGGCACGATGCACTTACCCGCATTGCCAAACACATCAAAGCCGACCGCGATGCCAACTTGATTGTGCAAAACGAAAACGGCGTACCGGTACACCGCTTGCCCACTTTGGGTATGCTGACCGCTTCTGCTTCTTCCAACGAAACCGGTATTCTCACGCAAAAATGGATGCGCTCGCTGGGCATTGTCGCCACCGATGCGCAGGCACGCGTTTGCCACGGCCCCACCGTATCCGCGTTGGCTTCGACTTTCGGTCGTGGCGCGATGACCAATACCTTTGTCGATATCCAGAATACCGATTTTGTGATGGTGATGGGCGGTAATGCCGCCGAAGCCCATCCGGTCGGCTTTAAGTGGGTGATTGAAGCCAAGAAGAAAAAAGGCATCAAATTATTTGTGGTCGATCCGCGCTACAACCGTACCGCCGCGGTATCCGATTTCTATGCGCCGATTCGCTCGGGTAGTGATATCGCATTCTTGGGTGCCTTGATTAACTGGCTGATTGAGCACGATAAAATCCAATGGGACTATGTGAAAGCCTATACCAACGCCAGCTTTATTGTGGCCGAAGGTTTCGACTTTGACGAAGGCATGTTCTCGGGCTACGAAGAGGCCAAGAAAAAATACAATAATGAAACGTGGTATTACGAGCTGGACGGCAGCGGTTATGCCAAAACCGACCCCACGTTACAACATCCGCGCAGCGTATGGCAGTTGCTGAAAAAACATTATTCGCGCTACACGCTCGATATGATGACCACCATTTGTGGTACGAGCAAAGAAGACTTCCTGAAAATCGCCGAAGCATGGGGCGAAACCGCCGCGCCGAATAAAGTTGGCACCATTCTGTATGCACTGGGTTGGACGCAGCACACCACCGGCAGCCAGATTATCCGCACCATGGCGATGGTTCAATTATTGCTGGGCAATATCGGCATGGCGGGCGGTGGCGTGAACGCCTTGCGTGGCCACTCCAACATTCAAGGCCTGTCTGATTTGGGGCTGCTCTCTACCATGCTGCCCGGTTATCTGGTACTGCCGAATGAAGAGCGCCATCCTACCTTTGCCGATTATCTGGAAAAGCAAACCCCGAAAGCGCTGCAACCCGGCCAGTTGAACTACTGGAGCAACACGCCCGCTTTCTTTGTGAGCTTCCTGAAATGGATGTACGGCGACAATGCCACCAAAGAAAACAACTGGGGCTACGACTGGCTGCCGAAGTGGGACAAAATGTACGACATTTTGCAGATGGTCGAATTGATGTATCAAGGCAAGGTGAACGGCTTGCTGGTGCAAGGTTTTAATGCGCAAGGCTCGTTCCCCGATGCCCACCGCGTTACCGAAGCGTTCTCCAAGCTGAAGTTTATGGTAGTGATGGATCCGCTGGATACCGAAACCGCGACCTTCTGGCAAAACCACGGTGATGCGCATAATGTGGATCCTTCCAAAATCCAAACCGAAGTGTTCCGCCTGCCTACGCCTTGTTTTGCCGAAGAAGCCGGTTCGATTGTGAACTCTTCGCGCTGGCTGCAATGGCACCATCCGGGTGCCGAGCCGCCGGGTGAAGCTTTGCCGGATTTGGATATTTTGGGCGAACTGCATTTGTTGCTCAAAGAAATGTATGAAAAAGAAGGCGGCACCGCGCCTGAGCCGATTACCAAGCTTTCTTGGAAATACGCCAAACCGCACGCGCCGACTCCGGAAGAAATGGCCAAAGAGTCTAACGGTTATGCCTTGGCCGATATTAAAGACAAAGACGGCACCATCCTGCGCAAAAAAGGCGAATTGCTTGACGGCTTTGCCCAACTGCGCGACGACGGCAGCACCGCCTGCGCCACTTGGATTTTCTCCGGTTCGTGGACGCAGCAGGGCAACCAGATGGATCGCCGCGACAATACCGATACCGGCTTGGGTGTAACGCCGAAGTGGTCATGGGCATGGCCGGCCAACCGCCGTATTTTGTATAACCGCGCTTCTTGTTCGCCGGAAGGCAAACCGTGGGATCCGAGCCGCGCCTTAATCAAGTGGAATGGCGAAAAATGGGTAGGCCCGGATGTGCCGGACTTCAAAGCCGATGCTGCCCCCGATTCAGGTATGAACCCGTTCATCATGAACGAAGAGGGCGTAGGCCGTTTGTTCTGCGCGCGCAAATTGGTGGACGGTCCCTTCCCTGAGCACTATGAGCCGTTGGAATCGCCGATCGGCACCAACCCGCTGCACCCGAAAGTGGTACAGTCGCCCGCTATGCGCCTGTTTGACAGCGTGAAAGACCGCATCGGTACGCACGAAGAGTTCCCCTATGTCGGCACCACTTACCGCTTAACCGAACACTTCCAGTTCTGGACGAAATCGGTGAAGCTGTTGATGATTGCCCAGCCCCAGCAATTTATCGAAATCAGCGAAGAATTGGCGAAAGAAAAAGGCATTGAAAAAGGCGACTGGGTGAAAGTAAGCTCCAAACGCGCCTGGATTAAGGCCAAAGCCGTGGTCACCAAACGCATGGGGCCGTTGAATATTAACGGCAAAACCGTTTATCAGGTAGGCATTCCGCTGCATGGCGGCTGGGTAAACGTATCGGGCGAGAAACAGTTTTTGGTGAACTCGCTGACCCCGTTTGTCGGCGACTGCAACACCCAAACGCCTGAATACAAAACCTTTTTGGTCAATATTGAGAAAGCGTAAGGAGCGGGATCATGGCATTGCAATCTTTAGACATCAAACGCCGCTCCGCCACGGCTGGAATTACGCCGCCCCCGGGTGTGCGCCAGCCGGTGGAAGTGGCTAAACTCATCGACGTAACCACCTGTATCGGCTGTAAAGCCTGCCAAGTGGCCTGCTCGGAGTGGAACGACATCCGCGACGACATCGGCATCAACCACGGTGTGTACGACAACCCGATCGATTTAACCTCGAAAAGCTGGACGGTGATGCGTTTCAGCGAAGTGGAAGAAAACGGCAAGCTGGAATGGCTGATCCGCAAAGACGGCTGTATGCACTGCGCCGATCCGGGCTGCTTGAAAGCTTGCCCGTCGCCCGGTGCGATTGTGCAATACCACAACGGCATCGTCGATTTCCATGAAGAAAACTGCATCGGCTGCGGCTATTGCGTTTCCGGCTGCCCGTTCAATATTCCGCGTATCGATAAACAGGATCAGAAAGCCTACAAATGCACTTTGTGTTCTGACCGCGTGGCGGTGGGGCAAGAGCCCGCTTGTGTAAAAACCTGCCCGACCGGCGCGATTCAGTTTGGTGCCAAGGAAGACATGAAACAGGTGGCGCAGGAACGCCTTAAAGACTTGAACAATCGCGGCTATAAAAACGCCGGTTTGTACGACCCGGAAGGCGTGGGTGGTACGCACGTGATGTATGTTTTGCAGCACGCCGATAAACCCGAGTTGTATCACGGCCTGCCGAACAATCCGTCTATCAGCCCGACCGTGAAATTGTGGAAAGGCTTATTGAAACCGCTGGCGACCTTTGGTATTGCCGCCGCCACGCTGGCCGGCTTCTTCCACTATGTAACCGTCGGCCCGAACCGCGCCGAGGAAGAAGAAGCGGAAGTGATCGGCAAAGAAGGCGATATCTTGAAGCGTGAGGAGGATGCATAATGAAAGAGCGTTTGATTCAGCGATATACGCGCGCCGAGCGCATCAACCACTGGGTGGTGGCGATTTGCTTCGTGTTGTTGGCGATTTCCGGCTTGGCGTTTTTCTATCCCGCCTTTTTCTGGCTGACCGGTGTGTTTGGCACGCCGCAGTTGGCGCGCATCATCCACCCCTTTGTCGGCCTGATTATGTTTATCGGTTTTATGGTGCAGTTTTTCCGTTATTGGCGGTATAACTTCATCGACAAAGAAGATGTGAAATGGATGAAATCGGTACCGGAAGTGTTGAACGGCCATGAGGTGGGTGATACCGGCAAATACAACGGCGGCCAGAAAGGCATGTTTTGGCTGATGACCGCCTGTATGCTGGTGCTGCTGCCGACCGGCCTGATTGCTTGGCGCGCCTATTTTTCCGAGTATTTCCCGATTCCGGCAATCCGTTTGGCGCTGCTGTTCCACGCTTGGGCGGCCTTGGTGCTGATTGCCGGTATCATCGTGCATGTGTACGCGGCGATTTGGGTAAAAGGCACCATCCGCGCGATGGTGGAAGGTGTGGTTACCCAAACTTGGGCGAAGAAACACCACCCGCGCTGGTATCGTGAAGTGATGGGCAAGGCGAAAGCCGAAGCGGAAACCGGTGGTAAGAATCCGCCTAAATCTTAATGTAACAAACAGTCTGATTGCTAGGGCGAACTGATGATTGAGCAAGATAAATGGTCAGTTCGCCCTAGCTTGTTTATGGCAGACAATATTCAATACAAACCAAGCAAATATGGATAAGCATCCCACGATTTACCATACAACGGTACACCGGCTCAACAATGCCTGTCTGAAAAAAGACGAAGACAGCATTGCGGAAGAAATACCGGTGGCTTTGGTGTATAACGGCATTTCGCATGTGGTGCTGATGGCGACGCCGCAGGATTTGGCCGAGCTGGCGCTGGGTTTTAGCTTAAGCGAAGGCATATTGGAAAAAGCGGGCGAGTGTTATGATATAGAAGTGCAAACGGGCGTGGGCGGTACGGAAGTGCATCTCGAAATCGCCGCCGCCCGTTTTGCTGCGCTAAAAGAGCACCGCCGCAACATCAGCGGGCGCACCGGCTGCGGCTTGTGTGGTATCGACAGCTTGGCGGCCGCTATGCCCGATATTGCGCCGCTTGAGCGGCAAAACCGCTTGGATGCCGGTGAGATTAGCCAAGTATTGCAACGGTTTGATCAAGTTTTGCCGTTGCGTAACCAAACCGGCGCTTTACACGCCGCCGCTTGGGTGGTTGAAGGCGAAATTCAAAAAGTATTTGAAGATGTCGGCCGACACAATGCGCTGGATAAATTGTTAGGCTATCTGGCGAAAAACGATGTGAATCGGGCGGACGGCTGGATGCTGGTGTCGAGCCGCGCCAGCTATGAAATGGTAGCGAAAACCGCCAAGCTTGGCATCGGCTGCTTAGTGGCCGTTTCCGCGCCAACCGCCTTGGCGGTGCGCTTGGCTGATGCCGCCAACCTTACCTTAATCGGCTTTGCCCGTGCCGATGGCCAGACTGTTTATACCCACCCTGAATTTTTAAATGTGAAATCTTAATTTATGCAAACCAATAGCCCGATTAAACCGGCCGAACAGATTGTTGTGGAAAAAGGCCTGTTTTACAAACCGTTTTTCTTGGCGCCCGCTCAGCAGATATTTGCCGAACGGGCTGTTCGTTTCGATGAATTGGCGGCAGAGGAGGGCGGCGATTGGAGCAACTACCTGCGCCTGCTGGCCTGGGCGTTCACGCTGTTCAGCTCGGTGCGCATACTCGGCTACCTGCCCACGGCCTGGGCCATCCTGGCAAGCGGCAGTTCACAGCAGCATTCGCTGCTCACTTGGGCGATCTGGACCAGCTCGAACATGACGATGGCGGCCTGGCTCTACGAGGACAACGGGCGGCGGCTGAATCGCGCCATCGTGGTCAACATCGGCAACGCGCTGATGTGCCTGGTGATCCTGGCTCTGGTGGCGTTCTACCGGCACTGATGGACGGCGCAACGGCCATCCTTTGGAAACAGGGGCGCTTGTCAAAAAATCCCCTGACTATGCACATATCGCAGATACCCCTCACCCCTCCCTCTCCCCAAAGGGGCGAGGGCGACCGGTTGTGCCGGCATTACACCCTCTCCCTCTGGG
>CALFOA010000198.1 GCA_937919795.1 uncultured Neisseria sp. | reverse complement strand
GCAATGCCTGTCTGAAAACCCTTCTATCGATAATATGAATACCATGAACGAATCCGCCCGCATCCAAGCGCTGACCGAACAGCTTAACCGCTATGCTTATGAATACTACACCCTCGATGCGCCCAGCGTGCCCGATGCGGAATACGACCGCCTGTTTCGCGAGTTGGAAGCGTTGGAAGCCGCCCATCCCGAGCTGCGCCTGCCGGACAGCCCCACCCAGCGGGTAGGCGGCGCACCATTGGACGGTTTTGAGAGCGTGCGCCACGAAGTGCCGATGCTGTCGCTTTCCAATGCCTTTTCGCCACAAGACGATAACGGCGTGTTTGATCATGCCGAAATGCTGGCGTTCGACGAGCGGGTACGCGGCGGTTTGGCGGGCGTGAAACCCGCTTATGTGATCGAACCCAAGTTCGACGGCTTGGCGGTGAGCCTGCTGTATCAAAACGGCGTGCTGGTGCGCGGCGCGACCCGTGGTGACGGCGAATCGGGCGAAAACATCACCCAAAACGTAAAAACCATCGCCAATATCCCGCTGCGTTTGCAAGGCGATCAAGTGCCGGAACTGATCGAAGTGCGCGGCGAAGTGCTGATGCTGAAAGCCGACTTTCTGGCCTTGAACGAGCGACAGCAGGCCGCTGGCCAGAAGCTGTTTGCCAATCCGCGCAACGCGGCTGCGGGCAGTTTGCGCCAATTGGATTCACGGATTACCGCCCAGCGCAAACTGCACTTTTTCGCTTACAGCATTGCACGCCAGCAAGGCGGTTTGGCGGCGGATGAACACATTCAAGAGTTGGCTTATTTGAGCGAACTGGGCTTCAGCCTGCCGAATGGAAATTTCGGCTGTTTCGACAGCATCGGCGAAGTTTTAGCCTTTTATCAACAAATGCAGCAAAAACGCCCCGATTTGCCGTATGAAATTGACGGCATGGTGGTGAAAGTCAACAGCCTCGCGCAGCAGCAGCAACTCGGTTTTATCTCGCGCGCGCCGCGTTGGGCGGTGGCGCATAAATTCCCGGCCGAAGAAGCCTTAACCGTGGTGGAAGCGATAGACGTACAAATCGGCCGCACCGGCGCGGTGACACCGGTAGCGCGTTTGCAGCCGGTGTTGGTCGGCGGGGTAACGGTAACCAACGCCACTTTGCACAATCAAGACGAAGTGAGCCGCAAAGACGTGCGGGTGGGCGATACCGTGGTGGTGCGCCGCGCCGGCGATGTGATTCCCGAAGTGGTGCGGGTGGTGATGGAGCGCCGCCCGATGCAGGAAGCGCTTTCAGACAGGCATTCTGCTGATACCGCGATGCAGAACGATTTATTTAGCGAAGCCGAAAGCGTTAACAGCCAAACCGCCGTTTACCCGCCGTATCGTTTGCCCGAACAATGCCCGATTTGCGGCAGCGACATCGAACGCGAAGCAGGCGAAGCAGTGGCGCGTTGCAGCGGCGGTATGCTCTGCCGCGCCCAGCGGGCGCAAGGCTTAATCCATTTCGCTTCGCGCAAAGCGATGGACATCGACGGCTTGGGGCAAAAGCAAATCGAGGCGCTGGTGGCGCAAGAGAGGGTACGCCATTTCGCCGATTTATACCGGCTGGACATCGCCGCTTTGCAAAAGATGAAAGAAAACGCTGCCGAAGAAGTGGCGGAAGAAGGCAAAAACAAAAAGCAGTCGCCCACCAAATGGGCGGAAAACATTCTCGCCGGTATTGCTGCCAGTAAACAGCCCGAGCTGGCGCGTTTCCTGTTTGCATTGGGCATACGCCACGTCGGCGAGCGCACCGCTAAAGTGTTGGCACAGGCCTTCGGTAATCTGGAAGCGGTGCGCCGCGCGCCCGAGCCGGTGCTGGCCTGCCTGCCCGACATCGGCAGCGTGGTGGCGCATTCCATCGCCCATTTTTTTGCCCAACCCGAACAGCAGGCGATGATAGACGAATTGTTGGACGCAGGCGTATCGCCGAAAGAGCAGCCGGTAAGCCTGCCGCCCGCCGAATACGCCCAAGCCGCCAAATGGCTCTCGCGCCTGCCTAATTTTAAAATCAGCGAAACCAAAGCCGCCGCCTTGTGGGAGTTGGCCGGTAAAAACATCAACGGCCTGATGACTGATAAAGCCTTGAGCAAAGAATGGCAGCAATGGCGCAGCGAAGCCGAAAATCAAGCCTTATTGCAAGCCATGCAGGCCTTTTTCGATCAACTGCCCGCTGCCGATGAGCAGCCAATCGCCACCGCCAACAACGCGGTGTCCGGTAAAACCTTCGTACTCACCGGCACACTGCCCACCCTCAAACGCGATGAAGCGCGGGCGATGATAGAAGCGGCAGGCGGCAAAGTTTCCGGCAGCGTTTCCAAGAAAACCGATTATGTGGTGGCTGGCGAAGCGGCAGGCAGCAAGCTGGATAAAGCCAACGCACTGGGCGTGGCGGTGTTGGATGAAGCGGGCTTGTTGATTTTGTTGGATAAGGCGGATGATTAAAGAATGCCTGTCTGAAAGCTTGCTATAGGGTGAAATCACTTTAAACAAGCATCATATTCGGCATGAACTCATTTTTTTGGAAACCAAAGATACTCGGGACAAGTCTGAACAAGATGCAAGCGAATGCGTTTTTGCTGCCAATTTGATTTCGCAGAGGCCTTGTCTATTTTTCAGACAGGCATTCGCTTATAATCTTTCCCGTTTAACACAATTCGAAAGCACTGCATGGCCGCTATTAAAACCATACGCAAAGCCGTTTTTCCCGTTGCCGGCATGGGCACCCGTTTTCTGCCCGCTACCAAAGCCAGCCCGAAAGAGATGTTGCCGATTGTCGATAAGCCTTTGATTCAATACGCGGTGGAAGAAGCGGTGGAGGCCGGTTGCACCGAAATCATTTTCGTGACCGGCCGCAACAAGCGCAGTATTGAAGACCATTTCGATAAGGCTTACGAATTGGAATCGGAGCTCGCTTTGCGCAATAAAGACAAACTGTTGGCGCATCTGCAAGACATCGTGCCGAAACACGTGAGCTTTTTGTATACCCGCCAGCCCGAGGCATTGGGTTTGGGGCATGCTGTGTTGTGCGCCCGCCCGGCGGTGGAACAAGAGCCGTTTGCGGTATTGCTGGCCGACGATTTGATCGACAGCGCGCAAGGTGCGCTAAAACAGATGGTAGAGCTTTACCACGAAACCGGCAGCAGCGTGCTGGGGGTGGAAACCATCGATCCTTCGCAAACCAGTTCTTACGGCATTGTGGAAACCGAAGCCGAGAACGGCCGCCAGCGGGTGAAAAGCATTGTGGAGAAACCCAAGCCGGAAGATGCGCCGTCTAACCTCGGAGTGGTCGGTCGTTATATTCTCACCCCGCGTATTTTTGATTTGCTGGTGAATCTACCGCGCGGAGCGGGCAATGAAATCCAGCTCACCGATGCGATTGCCAAACTGTTGGAAGAAGAAACGGTATTGGCTCATGCGTTTTCCGGTAAGCGCTACGATTGCGGCAGCAAAATCGGCTATCTGGAAGCAACTGTGGCTTATGGCTTGAAACATCCGGAAACCGGCGCGGCGTTTGCCGAACTATTGCGGCGTTATGTGAAGTAATCTTTGTTGGAAAGTTTATAGAAATAAAATGCCTGTCTGAAAACGATCTGATGAGTTTTCAGACAGGCATTTTATCTTTCACACCCTTTACAAACGGGTAACGCTCAATACGCCTTTTACTTCCCCCAAGCTCACCAATACGCGCGGTAACTCGTTTACCTGTTTCACTTCCAGCGTAAAACGCATACTGGCTTCCAGATCGCGTGATTGAGTTTGTACAGCGGTAACATTCAGTTTATGTCGTGCCAGTGCATCGGAAACGTCGCGCAGCAGGCCGCCGCGGTCTTGGGCGCGGATTTCGATGTCCACCGCAAATACTTGGCCTTCCTGTGCACCCGCCCAAGAAGCGGGCAGCACTTTATCGGGCGACTGCTTGGCCAGATGCTCAAACGACGGGCAGTTGCGGCGGTGTACGGAAATACCGCGTTCGCGGGTCACAAAACCGATGATGTCGTCTGGCGGTGCCGGTTTGCAGCATTTGGCCAGCGTGGTGTACAAACCTTCTTCACCGTCTATCAAAATACCGCCTTGGCTGTGCCCTTTGATTTTAGACTGCTTGATGATGCTGGCTTCGTTTACCGGCTGGGGCGGCGGTTCTTTGAGTGCGCCGCAGGCTTTTTGCACTGCGCGCGGGGTCACTTCGCCTTGGCCGATAGCGGTGTAGAGGTCTTCCAGTTTGCTGAAGCCCATTTTTTCGCATAAGTCATGCAGATTGGGTTTCGGCGAGATTTTAACCAGCACTTTTTCAAATTGGGTTTTGCCGTTTTCGCGTATCGATTCGGCATTTTGTTGGCGGATATAGGCGCGGATTTTGCTGATGGCGCGGTGGCTTTTCACCCAGCCTTCATACAGCCAGTTTACCGAAGGATAGCCTTCTTTAGCAGCGATGATTTCCACCCGTTGGCCGTTTTCCAAAGGGGTAGAGAGTGGCACAATTTGGCCGTCTACTTTAGCTCCACGGCAGCGGTCGCCTAAATTGCTGTGCAAGGCATAGGCAAAGTCGATGGGTGTGGAACCGGAGGGTAGCGAAAAGACTTTGCCGTGCGGGGTCAGCACATAAATGGTGTCGTTGAATAATTCGGTTTGGAAAGCGTTGGCGAGGTCTTCTCGGCCGCTTTCGCTCATGTTTTCGCGCCAGTCGAGTAATTGGCGCAGCCAAGCGATTTTTTGTTCGTAAGCGCTGTCGCCGTCGCCGCCTTCTTTGTAGCGCCAGTGGGCAGCCACGCCGAATTCGTTAAACTGGTGCATCTCGAAGGTGCGGATTTGTACTTCTACACCCTTGTCTTCGGGGCCGACAATCACGGTGTGCAGGCTTTTATAGCCGTTGCTTTTCGGATTGGCGATGTAGTCGTCAAACTCGCCGGGAATCGGTTGCCATAAGCTGTGAACCAGGCCTAAGGTGGTATAGCATTCGGGTATGGTATCAACCAGAATACGCACGGCGCGGATGTCGTAAAGGCCGTCGAAATCCAGCTTTTTCTTCACCATTTTTTTGTAAATGGAATAGATATGCTTGGGACGGCCGGCCACATCGTAGTGAATACCGTATTTATCCAACTCACGGCGCAGGGTGTTGAGAAAATCGTTGATGTATTCCAAACGCTCGGTGCGCTTTTCATCGAGCAGTTTGGCAATGCGTTTGTATTCAGTGGGGTTTTGATGGCGGAAGCCCAAGTCTTCCAATTGCCATTTGAGCTGCCACACGCCTAAACGGTTGGCCAGAGGCGCGAAAATATCCAGTGTTTCTTTGGCGATATCGCGTTTTTCCGGGCTGTCGGGCAGGGTGCTCATAAACTGCATGGTACGGGTACGTAGCGCGAGCTGGATTAATACCACGCGGATATCAGAAACCATCGCCAGCAACATTTTGCGCATGGTTTCTGCTTGTTGTGCCCGCGCCTCTGGTGTTTCTTCACGGTCTTGCGATGCCAACAGCGTAATCCGCCGCATCCGGCTCACCCCTTGTACCAGCTCGGCGACGGTGGGGGTAAAGTGTTTTTTCAACCAATCAACATAATCGCCACGGTA
>CALFOA010000197.1 GCA_937919795.1 uncultured Neisseria sp. | reverse complement strand
CCGACGCGGTGTTGCCCACTATGGGCGGCCAGACGGCGCTGAACTGTGCGCTGGATTTGGCGCGCAACGGGGTGTTGGCGAAGTATAACGTTGAATTAATCGGCGCCACGGAAGACGCGATTGATAAGGCGGAAGACCGTGGCCGCTTTAAAGAGGCGATGGCAAAAATCGGCCTCTATACGCCCAAGTCTTTTGTCTGCCACACCATGAACGAGGCGCTGGCGGCGCAGGAGCAAGTGGGCTTTCCGACGCTGATTCGTCCGTCGTTTACCATGGGCGGTTCGGGCGGCGGTATTGCCTACAATAAAGATGAATTTATGGCGATTTGCGAGCGCGGTTTTGATGCGTCGCCCACGCATGAATTGCTGATTGAGCAGTCGGTACTCGGTTGGAAAGAGTACGAGATGGAAGTGGTGCGCGATAAAAACGACAACTGCATCATTATCTGTTCGATTGAAAACTTTGATCCGATGGGCGTGCACACCGGCGACTCGATTACGGTTGCGCCGGCGCAAACGCTCACCGACAAAGAATATCAAATCATGCGCAATGCTTCTTTGGCGGTGCTGCGCGAAATCGGCGTGGACACCGGCGGCTCGAATGTGCAGTTTGCGGTGAACCCTGAAAACGGCGAGATGATTGTGATTGAGATGAACCCGCGCGTATCGCGTTCGTCTGCGCTGGCTTCTAAAGCGACCGGCTTCCCGATTGCCAAAGTGGCCGCGAAATTGGCGGTGGGCTTTACGCTGGACGAGTTGCGCAACGACATCACCGGCGGCCGCACGCCTGCTTCGTTTGAGCCGAGCATCGATTATGTGGTCACCAAAATCCCGCGTTTTGCTTTTGAAAAATTCCCCGCCGCCGACGACCGCTTGACCACGCAAATGAAATCGGTGGGCGAAGTGATGGCGATGGGCCGTACCATTCAGGAATCGATGCAGAAAGCCTTGCGCGGTTTGGAAACCGGCTTGTGCGGTTTCAACCCGAAAACCGCCGATAAAGCGGAAATCCGCCGCGAGCTGGCCAACCCCGGCCCCGAGCGTATTCTGTATGTGGCCGATGCTTTCCGCGCCGGTTTCAGCAAGGAAGAAATTTTCGATATTTGCGCGATTGATCCGTGGTTCTTGGCGCAGATTGAAGACTTGGTGGCCGAAGAGCAAAACATTGCCGGCGGTAAACTGGGCGATTTGGATTACGCCGCTTTACGCCGTCTGAAACGCAAAGGTTTTGCCGACAAACGCATTGCGCAACTGTTAGGCCTGTCTGAAAAAGAAGTGCGCGAACACCGCTACGGCCTGAAGCTGCATCCGGTGTACAAGCGCGTGGATACTTGTGCGGCGGAATTCCAGTCCGACACCGCCTATCTGTATTCCACTTATGAAGAAGAGTGCGAAGCGCGCCCGAGCGACCGCAAAAAAGTGATGATTCTCGGCGGCGGCCCCAACCGTATCGGCCAGGGCATTGAGTTTGACTACTGCTGCGTGCACGCCGCGCTGTCGCTGCGCGAATCGGGTTTTGAAACCATTATGGTCAACTGCAACCCCGAAACCGTATCGACCGACTTCGACACCTCCGACCGCCTCTACTTCGAGCCGCTGACGCTGGAAGACGTGCTCGAAATCGTGCGCAAAGAAAACCCGTGGGGCGTGATCGTGCATTACGGCGGTCAAACCCCGCTCAAGCTGGCCAACGCACTGGTGGAAAACGGCGTGAACATCATCGGCACCTCCGCCGATTCGATTGACGCCGCCGAAGACCGCGAACGCTTCCAAAAAGTCTTGAACGACCTCGGCCTGCGCCAGCCGCCCAACCGCATTGCCCGCAACGAAGAAGAAGCCTTGGTGTTGGCCGAGGAAATCGGCTACCCGCTGGTGGTGCGCCCGTCTTACGTACTCGGCGGCCGCGCCATGCAGGTGGTGCATTCGGCCGAACAGTTGCAGAAATACATGCGCGAAGCGGTGCAGGTATCGGAAGACAGCCCGGTATTGCTCGATTTCTTCCTCAACAACGCCATCGAAGTGGATGTGGACTGCGTTTCAGACGGCAAAGAAGTGGTAATCGGCGGCATTATGCAGCACGTCGAACAGGCCGGTATTCACTCGGGCGACTCCGGCTGCTCGCTGCCGCCCTATTCCCTGAGCGAAGAAGTGCAGGACGAAATCCGTCGCCAAACCAAAGCGATGGCCTATGCGCTGAACGTGGTCGGCCTGATGAACGTACAGTTTGCCGTGCAAGACGGCGTGGTATTCGTGTTGGAAGTGAACCCGCGCGCCTCGCGTACCGTGCCGTTCGTATCGAAAGCGACCAGCGTACCGTTGGCCAAAGTCGGCGCGCGCGCCATGGCGGGCATCAGCCTAAAAGAGCAAGGCGTTGAAAAAGAAGTGATTCCCGACTTCTACGCCGTTAAAGAAGCCGTGTTCCCCTTCATCAAATTCCCCGGCGTGGACACCATTCTCGGCCCCGAAATGCGTTCCACCGGCGAAGTGATGGGCGTGGGCACCACCTTCGGCGAAGCCTACCTGAAAGCCCAACTCGGCGCGGGCGAACGTATGCCCGCCACCGGCAAAGTGTTCATCGCCGTGCGCGACGAAGACAAACCGCTGATTGTCAAAACCGTGCAAAACTTCTTAGGCCTGGGCTACGGCGTGTGCGCCACCCGCGGCACCGCGGCCTATCTGGCCGAGCAAGGCATTACCGTGCAGGTGATGAACAAAGTGCTCGAAGGCCGCCCGCATATTGTCGATGCGATTAAAAACGGCGAGATTGCCGCAGTGATCAACACCGTGAGCAGCGATGTTCAATCGGTCAGCGACAGCCACAGCATCCGCCGCACCTCCCTCACCCAGCGCGTGCCGCAATACACCACCGTCGCCGGTGGTGAAGCGATGAGCGAAGGTGTGAAGAGTTTGAATAATCTGGGGGTTTATAGCGTGCAGGAATTGCATGGCAGATTGAAGAAGTAAGCTATTGAGGTAGTACAATAAAGGCCGTCTGAACATAAGCATATTCATGTTTCAGACGGCCTTTTTAACCGAATGATTTACCCAAATGAGGTTTTGGTTTTCATGTACATCAAAAAGAAAAATTCATGGCTGGAAAAAGCCAGCAAAATCCTTGGCTTTATCGGTCTAATGTTTTCCGTGAGCGCTGCGATAGGTATTATATGGGGTGGATGGCTTACATTTACCTATTTATCTAATATTGGATTTCTTTCTGTTTTTGGCGAGGCGATTAGTTCTCCCAAAAGCCTAATCGCCATTTTAGTTGTCTTAGGTATGGTTTTATTTTTAATATACTTTAGCTTTGCCACACCATGCTTTATTTTTACTTTTTGGAATGAGTTTAAGCAATCGCCACCACAACTGAAATATATCAGAACAAAATGGGGCTTCAAAAAGAGTGTTCCTTTACTCTTTTGGAATTTAATTACCCCTATATTTTTTTATATGATATTTATCATAATGTTATGGTCTGATAATTTCTCCGAAAAAACAATGACCCTTTTCTTCTGGTTAATCGTTGTACTTACCCCGGTAGGCCAAATGTTTTGTTGGCACTATTTTATTTCCAAACCTGATAACAAAAGTTTTTGGAAGCAATGGCGACTTTGGCTACCATTTTCCTTCATGATTTGTTTATTTCTTTCTATATTCCTTTCTTTTTATCCATTACTCCTCTATATCATGTTGGCAACGTGGATTCCCGAAGGAAATATTCAATATATTTTCCTATTTTTAACAGGCATATTCTTATGTCTCAATCTATTTTTTATTACATCTTACGCCTCTTCCTATCACGAGGATAAAAAGTATAAATATTTTATTAGCCCATTTGTATTTACGGTATCCACATTAATTATAATTGTTGTACTAGTAAATAATTTTCCATTACATTTATTTTCTCTAATCCGGTTTGCAGAGCAACCTCAAAATGCTTCATGGTATCTCTTGCACGATGATTTTCAAAAAAATGTCGGCACCAGGAAACATGACAGTATTGAAAAAGATGATTTATCCAGATTGAAGCAAACCTTTACCCAGCCGAAGCCGCGTAGCAAAGCAAACCTGCGCCATAATGCCCTTTACGGCTATATGGCTTGGAATCTAGGAGACACTAAAATTTTCTGCCCTGTTACCGCAGATAACACCAAAGTAAAAGATGATACCTCGAATCCTAAATTGAAAACCTCATTGCCTGAGCAATGTTTAATTATTCGTGGCCAACTCCTGCAACCTATACCTGAATCCTATATTGTCCCGCAATAAAGAATCAGCAGCCCCTACCATGTTATATATTGGCCAAACTCGATAGTAACGTAACTTTTAACAAGACCATCAGTCTCTAATGTATTAAGATTATCCCCAACCAAGTTACCCATAAACCAAGGTTTTCCCATGTTCCCTTCCCGCACAGCTATCAAAGAGTTTATCCGCCAAAAGGCCAAACCCGCCAGCATTCAACGGGCGCGGTCTTATTGTGCGGAATTGATCAAGCTGGAGGACAACAAAGCTGAGTTTCACTGCATCGGTTCGGATACTTATTTCCAAGCCATTTATTTCAACGCCGAAAGGCCAATCTCCACCTACTGTAGCTGCCCTTACGGCGACGGCGGCATCTGTAAACATACCGTAGCGGCCTTGGAAGTACTGGCCGGGCTGGCCGATTTAGAACATGATGTCGCCCCATCCGCCAAACCAAAAAAAGTTGTCGCTAAAAAAGCCGCCACAGGATTGCGCCTGCCGTTGTCCGACGGCTTGCTCGTTTTAGATAACCTCTTCCCCAGCTTTTTCCGCCATAACTTTGCCGAAGGCCACAATCAGTGCCGCATTCAATCCCATACCGCAGGCGAATGGGTATTTGAAAACAACACTTGGGGGCAACGGTTTACCCAAACGCTGAAAAAACTGCCGAATGGCGAAGCCGCCGAACTGCGATGCACTTGCCAACAAAAGCAGCCGCCGCAACCGTGTACCCACCAAATACAAGCCCTCTGTTTTATCGAAGAGCGTTTGGGTACCAACTGCCTAGCCGATGATTTTCTCGAACAGAAAAAAACCGAAATCTTGGCGCGCTACGGCCTGAGTTTGAGCGATGATTATCAAGAATTATTTGAATTCGAGCTGAATGAAAACGGCTTACACATCATCAACAAAGTCCCCGACCTGATGCCGCTGGATTTCAACTATGCCGATCGCACCATGATCGAGCGGCAGCCCAAAGTGATGAAGCCGGTTTACGGTGTGGCTTTGGTGGTGGAAGTTTCAGACGGCCTTTTTGATGGCTTAACGCTGGTACAAGGCAAATACAATAAGCAAGGCGAGCTGGCCACTGCATTTAAAGAAATCACCCCCTACAACAGCACCGATTTGCTGTTTGGCGATGATGTGGAAGAACAGGCGCTGGATATTTGGAATACCGTGCAGAAAATGATGGTGGCACTCGCCCGCTTCAGCCGCGGCGGCAATGTACTGCAACTGAGCGGCATGGTTGATCCCTTCAACCGCCTGCTGGAAAAATACCCCGAGTTGCCGGTTTATGCGCTGTACAGCCGCAGCGAACAATACTCCACTTCTTACGCACGCAAAAACCTTATCCCGCTGAATATTGCTGCCGAACCGGCCGGTTTGGAATACCGCCTGCAAGACGATGATGCCGTTTACCGCATGGAAGCCCGCATCCATGCTGGCGGCAAAACCTATGCCGCCAAGCGCTTGCACTCAGCAGTCACCCCGTTTTTTATTTTGTACGGCCAAACGCTAACCCACTATCCCGATGCGCAAACCGCCGCCGACATCATACGAGCCACCCTCCATCCGAGCATCGCCGTCTTGAAACAACACGCAGCCGCACTGCAAACCGCCGTGATAGAGCCGATGGGCAAGCGCTATGAAATTAAAAGTCGTGATTTTATCGAGCATAAAAGCCTGTCTGAAAAACAAACAGCGTTTCAAAAACAGGTTTATGTGAACGAAAACGACGGTTTAGTGCAGTTTCGCCCTGCCGCCCAGTATCACGACAAGCTGATTGAACTACCCGGCCGCGAGCAGCGCGTCTCTTTAGATGAAAACGGCCGCTTTCACCGCCATCCCCGCGATGAAGCGGCGGAACAAGCTTTTATCGCCGAGTTTGAACATCTGCATCCGTCATTCACCGATGCGGGCGGCCATTATTTTTTGAACCCCGAGCAATTGGTGGAAAACTTTTGGTTCATCGATTTTGCCGACCACCTCAAACAAAACGGTATTGAGCTTTTGGGCGCACAAAACCTGAAGTTTCCCTACAACCTCAACAAACCGAGCTTATCAATGCGCGCCGAAGCGGGTGCAGACTGGTTCGATCTGCAAATCGATATCCGCTACGGCGATGAAAGCGTCAGCCTGAAAGACATTCAAAAAGCCTTCATAAAAAAGCAAAACTACATCACCCTCAGCGAGGGTTCACGCGGTATGCTGCCCGAAGAGTGGCTGAATCGCTTCGCCCATTATTTTCAGACAGGCGAAGTGAAAAAAGACAGCATCCGCCTGAGCCACTTCCAATTCGGCATCATCGACGAATTGTATGAAACCTTAGAAGACAAACCTGCCTTTTTGCACGATTTATACCAGCGCAAGCAACGTCTGCACTACCTCTCCGCCCAACCCGACATCCAATTGGCCGACGGCCTCAACGCCCGTTTGCGCCCCTATCAGCAATACGGCCTCAACTGGCTGGCCTTTCTGCACCAAAACCGTTTGGGCGGCTGCCTGGCCGACGACATGGGCTTGGGCAAAACCCTGCAAGCCATCGCTTTTCTGCATTATCTGAAAACCACGCAGCAGCCCGACCAGCCCAGCCTGATTGTGGCGCCGACCACCTTGGTGTTCAACTGGCAGGCCGAAATCGAAAAATTCTGCCCCGATCTGAAAGTATTGGACTACACCGGCGCAGGCCGTCTGAAAGATACTTCCCATTTCGCCGCCTACGATGCGGTGCTGACCACTTACGGCACCTTGATTCAAGATATTGATTTACTGAAAGAATATGAGTTTTACTATGCTATTCTCGATGAAAGCCAGGCCATTAAAAACCCGCTCTCGCAACGCTATAAAGCCTGCCGCCTGTTGAAAGCCTACAACCGCCTGATTCTGAGCGGCACGCCGATTGAAAACAACACCTTCGATTTATACGCCCAATTCAACTTCCTCAACCCCGGCCTGCTGGGCAGCAACGCCCATTTCAAAAAAGAATTCGCCGATACTATTGATAAAAACAAAGATGCCGACAGCGCCGCGCTGCTGGCCAAAATCGTCAACCCGTTTATCCTGCGCCGCACCAAAGAGCAAGTCGCCACCGAGCTGCCGCCGAAAACCGAAAGCGTGATTTACTGCGAAATGGGTAAAGGCCAGCGCAAAGTGTATGAAACAGTAAAAAAACAATACCGGGAATATTTGTTAAACAAAATCGGGGCAGACGGCATCAGCAAATCGCAACTCTCGATTCTCGAAGGCCTCACCAAGCTGCGCCAAATCTGCAACAGCCCTGCCATGCTGGAAGATGCCGATTACGGCAGCGAATCGGTTAAGCTCGATACTTTGATGGAAAACATCAAAGAGAAAACCGGTCAACACAAAATTCTGGTGTTTTCCAGCTTTGTCAAAATGCTGTCGCTGATCGAAAGCCGCCTGAAAGCCGAACAAATCGCCTACGAATACCTCGACGGCCGCAGCCGTAAACGGCAGGAAAAAGTAGAAAACTTCCAAAGCAACCACCACATCCGCGTGTTCCTGATCAGCACCAAAGCCGGCGGCACCGGGCTGAACCTCACCGAAGCCGATTACGTGTTTATCGTCGATCCGTGGTGGAACCCGGCAGTAGAAAACCAAGCCGTCGACCGTTGCTACCGCATCGGCCAAACCAAACATGTCATGGCTTACCGCATGATCTGCCGCGACAGCATCGAAGAAAAAATCTTAGCCTTGCAGCAGAAAAAACAAAGCATCGCCGACAGCATCGTCAGCGTGGATGAAGAGAAGAAATCGTTTGATCTGGATGAAGTACGGCAGTTGTTTGCGTAATTTGAAGAACGAAACGTTGACCGTAGCCTAGGGTAAATTGACAATTCAGAATTATGCAGATTTTTTGCGATAAAAGCGCAGATACAAGGCAATTACTCAAAGAGGGCGGTTTTACACGCTACGCTAGTAAAACCAGCCAGCACAGCAAGGTTGGACACCTTGCGAGCATTTTTAACGCAGTAGATGCGTTTTTAGCGCGAAAAAGATGATGATATATGAATTGTCAGTTTACCCTAAACAACCCTATATCAATGTTGCATTCACCCGTGAAAGGATAGCCATGAACATTAAATCACTTTTTCTGCCCATGTTGTTAAGTGCCTGTATCACGCAAAGTCCCTCGGCTTCTGACGATGCAGCATCTCCCTACGGCTCTTGGCAGATTACCGCAATCGGCGGCCAAGCCGTGCAAAATCCGCAAGCGAAGCTCACCTTGGATCGTGATGAAAAGCGGTTTAACGCCAAAACCGGCTGCAACACTTTGTTTGGCAGTTATACTCTTTCTGACAACCAACAGCTTCAATTCGGCGCGGTAGCTTCCACACTAATGGCCTGCGTGGATATGGATACCGAACAGCGTTTGGGGCAGGCATTGCCGAAAGTCAAACAATACCGTTTTCAAGGCGAGGCTTTAGAACTGCTTGATGAGCAAGGGCATACCGTGGTTCGCGGCCAACGTGCGGATAAGCAGTAAAACCTTACCCTGAAGCTTTTTCAGACAGCCTCAATCGTCAAAAAAGCCATTATTTATAACTATTTTCAACAAGCAAATGCCTGTCTGAAAACGGACAAAGTGAGTTTCTGCGAAGCTAACAACTTTTCAGACAGGCATTTATTTGCATTGACGAACACTTCAAGCCTGCAATAAGGCCTTATTAAACAGCTGCTACAAATCCAAAATCAGCATTCCGGAACGGGCGCGCGAACAGCAAGGTGTAAAGATTTTTCCTTCACGGCGTTCTTCTTCAGTTAGAAACTGATCTCGGTGTAATACGTCACCACTAAGCAAGTTGGTCAAGCAAGTGCCACAAATCCCCTCTTCACAGGAAACCGGAACAAAATAACCGTACTCTTCCAACACCTGCGTGATGCTTTTATCAGCAGGAACATCGATCACTGTACCGTCACTGGCGATTTGGATTTGAAACGGTTGATTGGCTGATTCATCGATAGGGGCGGCCTGAAACAGCTCGCGGTGCAAATGATCCGCCGGCCAACCTTTTGCTTCGGCTGTCTGAAACACCGCATCCATGAAACCTAACGGCCCGCAAGTATAAAGGTGTAGGCCTTCAGCAGGTTCCTCTATCATCCGCAACAGCAATTCAGGTGAGGTGCGCGGGCTTTGGCAGCAAATTTCCACTTTGCCGTTTGCATCAGCTTGCTGCAAACGCTCCAAAAAAGCAGCATCCGCCTCACTACGGCAAAAATAATAGAGTTTCACCTCAACACCCTGCTGTTGCAATGCTTCAAACATAGCAATCAGCGGCGTAATGCCGATACCTCCGGCAAACAGTAAGGCACGGTTCTGCTGTTCGGCCAGCGGAAAAAGATTACGCGGTTCACTGATTTCAACCGTATCACCAACCTTTAAATCATCATGAATATAGTGCGAACCGCCACGCGATTCATCTTCTCTCAACACGGCAATCCTGTATTGGTTGTTCTGAACAGGATAGTCGCAGAGTGAATACTGGCGGATGAGTCCATTCGCCAAATGTAAATCAATATGGGCGCCTGCACTGAATTCCGGCAGGCTACCGTTACCCTCCGGCACCAAAGTCAACAATTTGATTCGGTTGCCGCAGGGGCGGATATCGGCAATTTTAACTTTCATGATTTGCTCCTGTTGCCTGTTTTTCAGCCTGAATTTTTTTATCGATGATTTTGCGTGCCTGCACACCACCTGAATCGATGTTGAGCATGAGTAGACGACGTTCGGGGTGTTCCGTTAGATTTTGCTGTTGCCGTTCCAACATTTCCAAATCTTCGCTGAAGATTTTGCCTTGTCCTTCGCGAATCTGGCGGGTGGTTTCTTCATCATCCACGTTAAAATTTCGCGCCATTCCCCAGAAATACCAATGAGAGGTGCCCGTTTCGGGCGTGATGAAATCAACCACAATACTCGACACTTTATGCTGATCGGGTGCCTGATAACCACCCTGCCCGGCTTCGGCGACCCCTACTTCAATATGAACATTACTCGGTAAGTGGAAATGGCAGCGCTGCCAACGATCAACTAGCTGATGCTCATCCAATCCTTTGGAACGCATACATGTTTGCCAAAACGGTGGCGCATAAACATTATCCATTTTACGTTCAAGTGTCACCACATCGCCATTGACTGTTGTTTTCAACGGGGTTTCATCAATCTCCTTTTGCCCAATACTATTGGCATGAACATAAGTTTCATGAGTTAAATCCATCAAATTATCAATCATCAAACGATAATCGGCATTAATGTGGAAAAGCCCGCCACCGTAAGCCCATTCTTCGCTTTCCGCCCATTCTAAATATGGCAACAATGTTTCGTCAGCCTTTTCCTTGTCGCCTGCCCAAAACCAGATAAAGCCGTATCTCTCCACCACCGCATAAGAACGGATACAAGGAAAGCCCTGCACACGCTGCATAGGCATGGATTGAGGCTTGCCTTGACAATCAACTTCCAGGCCGTGATAACCGCATACCAAGCTGCCATCGCGCACAAACCCCAAAGACAATGGCGCTCCGCGGTGTGGACAAAAATCTTCAACCGCAGCGATACCGTCTTTGCTGCGGAACAATACAATTTTCTCGTTGCAGATCGTGCGCCCTAATGGTTTATCGGCTATTTCTTCGCTACGAGCGGCAACATACCAAGCATTACGGATAAAGGTGGTGGTCATGGTTAAGTACTCCTTTGCTGTATGATTATTTTTCTACTGGATGCTGCCTAGACATTTTGAGACAACATCAGCATTTTTATACTGAAAATTTAATCGACAACTTGCTATAGTGTCAACCAACTATATATAAAAAACACACAACCAGCCCTCAAGGACCAATCAAAACAAAACAAAATACAAATAAAACAATAAATTAATATCCAATTAAAACAGGTTGTTAAAACAAACAAAATCAATAATATTGAGAATATAAACAGTATGAGTTGATTTTTGTACTCAATTTCGCTATCGTTTTTTTACAAAATCAGTACTTCCCAAACCAATGCAGAAACCGAATACAAGCACACTCTTTATCATCAGGAAAAAATCATGAATGCAACAACGTTGAAGCAGCAAGTTGATAATAAACCCATGAACGGCTTTCAATGGCTGGTCGTCGCCATCTGCATCTGCCTGAATGTTATCGATGGTTTTGATGTTTTGGTGATGGCATTTACCGCCTCAGCGGTATCCAAGGAATGGGGGCTGTCCGGCTCGCAGATTGGTCTGTTACTCAGCTCAGGCTTATTCGGCATGGCGGCAGGCTCTTTACTGCTGGCGCCGCAAGCGGATAAATTCGGGCGTAAGCCGGTGATTATGCTGTCTTTAGCAATTGTATCGATTGGCATGATTTTCAGCGGCCTCAGCACCTCGGCATTACAACTGGGCATCCTGCGCTTTATTACCGGCATCGGTATCGGCGGCATTCTGGCCAGCAGCAATGTGCTGACCAGCGAATATTCATCTGCCAAATGGCGCAGCCTAACCATCAGCCTGCAATCGGCCGGTTACGGCCTAGGTGCAACCGGTGGCGGTTTGGTATCGATGTATTTGATTAAAGCCTACGGTTGGCAATCGGTATTTCTGTTCGGCGGCGTACTCTCTGTTGTCTTTACCCTAGTGGTGTGGCTGTGGTTGCCCGAATCGATGGAATTTCTATCGTCCAAACAGCCGCACAATGCTTTAGACAAAATCAAACAGCTCGCGCGCAAACTTAATTTAACGCCTCCCGAAACCCTGCCTGAAAAAACAACGGCCGACCACCGTACTGCCTCCAGCTTTGGCAGTCTGTTCGGTGCCGAAAAAACGGCACCTACCCTGCTGATTTGGGCTGCCTTTTTTCTGGTGATGTTTGCGTTTTACTGCATCCTCAGCTGGACACCAAAACTCCTCAACAATGCGGGCATGTCTGCCGAACAAGGTATTCGTGTCGGCATCTGGATGAATATCGGTTCCATGTTCGGCGCCGTGCTGATCGGTTTTCTCGGCACACGTTTCAACATCAAAAGCGTTCATGCCGCCTTTTTACTGCTCACCGCCCTACTGACCTTGGCGTTCGCACAAAGC
>CALFOA010000196.1 GCA_937919795.1 uncultured Neisseria sp. | reverse complement strand
GACTGGAGTTCAGACGTGTGCTCTTCCGATCTCCATTTTCCAGTAGGCGAGGTTGTCCAGCGCGGTGCCCCATAACACGGCTTTTTTGCCGCCCGCGTTCATCGCCACATTGCCGCCCACGCAGGAGGCGTCGGCAGAAGTGGGGTCGACCGCAAACACGAGTTTGCCCGCCGTAGCGGTTTCTTCTACCCGGCGGGTGACCACGCCGGCGCCGCAATGGATAATCGGATGGGTACCGCTCAAGCCGGGCAGTTCCACATATTGTACGCCGTTGTGCTGATCGAGTTTCTCGGTGTTGATCACCGCGCTCATGGCATCCAATGGCACCGCGCCGCCGGTATAACCGGTGCCGCCGCCGCGCGGGATAATGGTTAAATCCAACTCGATTAAGGCTTTCACTAACGGCGCCACTTCGGCTTCGGTGTCGGGGTTAATCACCACAAACGGATATTCCACCCGCCAGTCGGTAGCGTCGGTAACGTGGGATACGCGCGCGAGGCCGTCGAACATAATATTGTGTTTTTTGGTGATTTTGCTCAAACGCGCCATGATTTGCTCGCGCTTTTGGCGGGTGATTTCAAAGCTTTCGTCGAAACGCTGAACCGCCGCTGCCGAGGCTTGCAGCAGTTCGGCGACTTGCGCGTTGTCGTCGCGACGTTTTTGAATTTCGTTCAAGCGGTGGCGCATTTCGCGCACGAGAGCAGCTTGACGATCGGGGTGTTCGAGCAGGTCATCTACCAGATAAGGGTTGCGTACCACCACCCAAATATCGCCCAACACTTCAAACAGCATACGCGCCGAGCGGCCGGTTCTGCGCTGGCCGCGTAAGTCTTGCAAGATGTTCCATGCCGATTCGCCCAGCAGGCGGATCACGATTTCACGGTCGGAATATGAAGTGTAGTTATAGGGGATTTCACGGATACGTTGCGGAGTGGTGGTCATTTTGCGTTCCTGTGTGATGAATCAGGAGGAGGGGCTCATCCTTCATTCAAGTGTTAGCCGACAGTGTGGAGTGAAACTTTACCGTTGGTTTGTAGTTTAATAACCTGCAGTTAGGCCGTTATTTTAGCGCTTTTAAGGATGTCTGTGCAGCCTTGCCAATGGATATTTACGGACGCATTCGATTTTTTTGTCGGATAGAACAAAATAAGTGTCTATTAGAGAACTTGACTGGCTGGCAAATGAAATTTTGAGAAGAAGGGGTTAGCTTAGCGATTTTAGGAATAAAGTGGTTTGGTTGTAATTTGATTTCATTTTAGATGGGTTAAATAGCCGATGCCTGTCTGAAAGCTGAGCAGAAAATAGAGCAAAATTAGAAGAGTATGTAATCAGCTTTCATTTTTTATGAGCAAGGGCGAGCGTGCGGCGGTGACATGCTGCAAAACACTTGGCTTACGGCAAAAATACTGTATAATCTGTTTTCTCTACGGCGGGTCTCCCTGCATGGTAATTCGGAGCAAAGGGTCAGGGGCGGAAGCCAGCAGCCCACTCTGAAGCGCTAGTGCCAGGGGTTTGGCTCGCCACCTTATTCAAAAAATCAGCCGCTTGTTTTAAACAAGCGGCTGATTTTTTTGTTTTCAGACAGGCATTCTCTTGAAAAAAAGCGGTTAAATCGAAATAATCCTGTTTTCTTTGGAAACAAAAAGATACTCGGGTCAAGCCCGAGTAGGGCGACTCTTTATTTAAGGTTTTTAGCTTCGCAGAAACTCGCTGCGCTCGTTTTCAGACAGGCATTCCGTATTCTTCCGCCAGTGCGGCCAATAAGCCGGTGGTTAAACGGTTTAATTCTTCCTCGCTGATGATAAATGGCGGCATCAGGTACACCAGCTTGCCGAACGGTCGCACCCACACGCCGTGTTCGACCAAGCGAGCTTGCAGGCTGGCCATGTTCACGTTTTCTTTCATCTCAATCACGCCGATGGCGCCGAGTACGCGCACATCGGCTACGCAAGGCCAGTGGCGGACGGCGGCGAGTTGGGTTTTCAGGCAGGCCTCGATATGCTGTACCCGATTCAGCCACGGCTCTTCCAGCAATAAAGCTATGCTTTCGGCGGCAATCGCGCAGGCGAGTGGATTAGCCATAAAGGTGGGGCCGTGCATAAAGCAGCCGGCGGCGCTGTTGCTGATGGTGGCGGCGATGTCGCTGCGGGTGATGGTGGCGGAGAGGGTGAGGTAGCCGCCGGTGAGGCCTTTGCCCAAGGTGAGGATGTCGGGCACCACATCAGCGTGTTCGAGCGCGAACAGTTTACCGGTGCGGCCGAAGCCGGTGGCGATTTCGTCGAAAATCAGCAATACGCCGTGTTGGTCGCACAAGCGGCGGGCGTGTCGTAGGTATTCGGGGTGATAGAAATACATACCGCCCGCGCCTTGCACGATGGGTTCGAGGATCAGCGCGGCGAGGTTGTCGGCCTGTTCGGCAAACAGGGTTTCCAGTGCGCGGGCGGAATCGGGCGACCATGGTTCGTGAAAGCGGCTTTCGGGCTGTGGCAGAAAATATTGCACCGGCAGGCTGCGGCGGAACAGGCCGTGCATACCGGTTTCGGGGTCGCATACCGACATGGCGTGCCAAGTGTCGCCGTGGTAGCCAGCGCGGATGGCGGCGAACTGGTGTTTGTTGGCGAGGCCTTTGGCTTGCTGGTATTGCAGTGCCATTTTCATCGCCACTTCCACCGCCACCGAGCCGCTGTCGGCAAAAAAGATTTTATCGAGACCGCTGGGCAGGATGCCAACCAAGCGCTCGGCCAAGCGGGCGGCCGGTTCGTGGGTAAGACCGCCGAACATAATATGGCTCATCTGTTGCAACTGGGCTTGGGCGGCGGCATTGAGGCGGGGATGGTTGTAGCCGTGTAAGGCTGCCCACCAGGAAGACATACCGTCGATCAGCTTGCGACCGTCGGCCAGCTCAATAATGCAGCCGTGTGCAGAGCGCACGGGATAAACGGGCAGGGCGTTGGGCATGGCGGCGTAGGGGTGCCAGATGTGTTGGCGGTCGAGGGCGAGCAGTTGTTCGGGTGTCATAAGCATTGTGATTTAAAGATAAGGGAATGCCTGTCTGAAAAGCTTTCAGACAGGCAGATTCATGGTAAATCAAACTATAGCGAAAGTAATAAAGAATTGATACAAGGCAGCGAGCTGAAGACAGTACAGTTAGTACGGCAAAGCGAGATAACGCCGTATCAGTTTTTTAGTGCTTTCGCTATAGCATTAACGGCGTGCCAATACGGCATTGTTCACATATTGTTGCACCCCGTCGCACATCGCTTG
>CALFOA010000195.1 GCA_937919795.1 uncultured Neisseria sp. | reverse complement strand
GCGGCTATAAATATTGGCTCCTCCGAAAGCGTAAAGTCTTCTGACTCCAATTGCATATTGAAGCCATACTCTTTGATTGTTTGATTCCATTGATCTTTATTAAGCAGGCTTTCTTTGTTGCAAAAAAGGAATGTGTCAATCACGAGATATTCTCCAAGTAAGGCTAACGCTTGAGCTAAGCTGCATTGCTGTACGGCCACAATAGAACAATTATTTTCGATTTAAAATTGTGGCTGTGAAGCAGCGTCAACTTGAACGAATTGTTAGACTGCACTGCTGTGAGACTCGCTCCATGCTTTGAGTGCTGAAACGATAAAAGAGGACTTGCCTTCTGTATACGCTTCGCGATCGTCTCTAAACTTTGCGGCCAACTCATGTTTCAGTTTCTCATACCTTGTTGCCAGTGCCTTGTCAGACCGCAGCACATCTCGGAACGCAAGACGCTCACGCCAGAGTTGGCTGTCTACGGGCACGAGATGAAGATGATGGGTTCTTAGTTCCGGAGAAGGCTTGCAAAACCAGTGCATCTGATTTTGCTTGTAGGGGAAGTAGAGATAGCCATAATCTTGAAGAACTTCTATTGCCCCAAGCGAATCCTGAAGAGTGGCCACGGGTGCCATAATATCAATGACAGGTTTTGCCGCCAAGCCTGGCACGGCCGTGCTGCCGATGTGTTCTGGTTCACCAACCAGCCAAGTAACGAGGGCTGACTTGAGAATTGCGGCCTCTGCTGCAAAGAGTGCAGGCCATTCAGTTGAATACGAAGCAATCTCGATGGGTGCTTCTCGTCTCATGTGGTTTTTCCGCTTGTTTGTGCAGTCTAAAGCCTGAGTTAAGCTGCGTTGCGCAGTGGCTCGTTGGCATGGTACGTTGTTTGTACCATTCACTATAGCTTTAAAATTGGTATAAGAATGTGATTCTTCAAGTGTCAAATTAAAAATAATATAAGCCATTTAATAATGCCGTCTGAAATTTTTCAGACGGCATTATCGTTACTTCAAATCAACAACCATCAACTCAAGCCGCATTGCCTTCCAAGAAATCCTGCGCAAAGCGTTGCAGCACGCCGCCGGCTTCGTAGATCAGCACTTCTTCGGCGGTGTCCAAACGGCTGGTGACGGGCACTTCTACAGTTTCACCGTTTTTGCGGTGAATCACCAAAGTGAGCTCGCCGCGCGGGATGCGTTCGCCGATCACGTCGTAGGTTTCGGTGCCGTCTAATTCAAGCGTTTTGCGGTTGGTGCCGGGCAGAAATTGCAGCGGCAACACGCCCATGCCGATGAGGTTGGTGCGGTGGATGCGCTCGAAGCCTTCGGCCACGATGGCTTC
Organism: uncultured Neisseria sp.; assembly: GCA_937919795.1. Lineage (GTDB taxonomy): Bacteria > Pseudomonadota > Gammaproteobacteria > Burkholderiales > Neisseriaceae > Neisseria. The sequence continues at coordinate 2,852 of CALFOA010000195.1, read as the reverse complement.
TACACCGGCCAGGCGCACGCCTTTGGCGGCCCAGTCGCGGCTGGAGCCTTGGCCGTAGTCGGCGCCGGCCACGATAATCAGCGGCTGTTTGCGGTTCATATAGGTTTCGATGGCTTCCCACATGCGCATGGTTTGGCCTTCGGGCTCCACGCGGGCGAGTGAGCCTTGCTTCACGGTGCCGTCTTCGTTTTTCACCATTTCGTTAAACAATTTGGGGTTGGCGAAGGTGGCGCGTTGGGCGGTGAGGTGGTCGCCGCGGTGGGTGGCGTAGGAGTTAAAGTCTTCTTCAGGCAGCCCCATTTTGTGCAGGTATTCGCCGGCGGCGCTGTTCATCAGAATGGCGTTGGAAGGCGACAGGTGGTCGGTGGTGATGTTGTCGGGCAAAATCGCCAGCGGGCGCATGCCTTTGAGGGTGCGCTCGCCTGCCAATGCGCCTTCCCAATAGGGCGGGCGGCGGATATAGGTGGACATGGGGCGCCAGTCGTAGAGCGGGCTGGGGGCTTTTTCTGCCGCGCCGGTGTCGAACATGGGAATGTAAATATCGCGGAATTGCTGCGGCTTCACATGTTCGGCCACGATGGCGTCGATTTCTTCATCGGTCGGCCAGATGTCTTTCAGGCGGATTTCTTTGCCGTCGGCCACGCCCAATACGTCGTTTTCAATATCGAAGCGGATGCTGCCGGCGATGGCGTAGGCAACCACCAAAGGCGGCGAAGCCAAGAACGCTTGTTTGGCATAGGGGTGGATACGGCCGTCGAAGTTGCGGTTGCCGGATAACACGGCGGTGGCGTACAGATCGCGGTCGATGATTTCTTGCTGGATTTTCGGATCCAGCGCGCCGGACATGCCGTTACAAGTGGTACAGGCAAAGGCGACAATACCGAAGCCGAGTTTTTCCAATTCGGGCAACAAGCCGGCTTCTTTCAGATACAGTTCGGCCACTTTCGAGCCGGGCGCGAACGAAGATTTCACCCACGGTTTGCGGGTTAAACCCACACGGTTGGCATTGCGCGCCAGCAGGGCGGCGGCCACCACGTTGCGCGGGTTGGAAGTATTGGTGCACGAGGTAATCGCCGCGATAATCACCGCGCCGTCGGGCATTTTGCCGTCGGCAGGTGTTTCGTAAGGGGCGGCAATGCCTTTTTTCGCCAAATCGGCGGTAGAGAAACGGGCGTGCGGATTGCTGGGGCCGGCCATATTGCGGGTAACACTGGACAGGTCGAACTTCAACACGCGCGGGTACTCGGCTTTGGCCAAATCATCCGCCCACAAACCGGCGGTTTTGGCGTAGTTTTCCACCAATTTCACTTGCGCATCGTCGCGGCCGGTGAGTTTCAAATAATCAATGGTTTGCTCATCGATGGCGAACATGGCGGCGGTGGCGCCGAATTCGGGGGTCATATTGGAAATGGTGGCGCGGTCGCCAATCGACAGGCTGCGTGCACCTTCGCCGAAAAATTCCACAAACGCACCAACCACGCGCTCTTTACGCAGAAACTCGGTTAAGGCCAACACGATGTCGGTGGCGGTGATGCCGGGCTGGCGTTTGCCGGTAAGTTCCACGCCGACAATATCGGGCAGGCGCATCATCGAAGCGCGGCCGAGCATCACGGTTTCGGCTTCCAAACCACCCACGCCCACCGAAATCACGCCCAGCGCATCCACGTGCGGAGTGTGCGAGTCGGTGCCGACGCAGGTATCGGGGTAAGCCACGCCGTTTTTCACTTGCACGACGGGCGACATTTTTTCCAGATTGATCTGGTGCATGATGCCGTTACCGGCTGGAATCACGTCCACGTTTTCAAAGGCGGTTTTGGTCCAATCGATAAAATGGAAACGGTCTTCGTTGCGACGGTCTTCGATTTCGCGGTTTTTGCGGAAGGCATCGGGATCATAGCCGCCGCATTCTACTGCCAACGAGTGGTCAACAATCAGCTGGGTTTGCACCACCGGATTGACTTTAGAAGGATCGCCACCTTTGTCGGCAATCGCATCGCGCAAACCGGCCAAGTCCACCAGAGCGGTTTGACCCAAAATGTCGTGGCACACCACGCGGGCGGGGAACCACGGAAAATCGATTTCCTGTTTACGCTCAATCAGTTGTGAGAGCCAAGAGTTCAGCGTTGCCAAATCCACGCTGTCGGCACGATTCACCAAGTTTTCGGCCAGAATGCGCGAGGTATAAGGCAGCGTGTCGTACGAGCCGGGCTTGATGGCTTCGCAGGCGGCACGGGCATCGAAATAGGCCAAATCGGAATTCGGCAGCGGTTTGCGGAATTGTTGGTTGGTGCTCATATTGATGATCCTTTGTGAATGTTTTTCTTTTGGCTGCATGGTGAAACAACGAGGGTTTTCAGACAGGCATTCATGCGCTTGCCATTTTCTGAATGTAGTGTATTGTAATCGCTCAAATGCCTGTCTGAAAGGGGGTAAATGAAAATTTATTTATAATTTATCATTCGGCCTGATTCTGCAAAACAGCGAGCGTGTAACGCTTGTTTTACTCAACGGATTTTGGCATAAGTTGCCTGCAACATATCGCGCACTTCTGCGGTAATTTGAGTATGTTGAACATCGCCTAAATGTTGTTTAACGGTTTCGCAAAGGGCGTTGGCCAATTGTTTTTTAACCGCTTCGCTGCGCCCGTCCATTACTAATACATTTAAATGAACAAAACGATTTTCCGCCGCGCCGCCGACCAGATAATCAGCATAGGCTTGCGCACGGATTTTGATGTCGACTTCTTCAAACAAACCGCTGTCGAGCAGGGTTTGGTGAAGAGCGTGCAACGTAGCAGGAACGGGCAGTTGAAGCTCGCGGGCGTATTCGATAATCAGATGAGGCATGTTTTT
>CALFOA010000194.1 GCA_937919795.1 uncultured Neisseria sp. | reverse complement strand
GGTTGGGAATATATAGCCGCTAAACTTAAAAATAGCCGCCTTCGTCATGCTCGGGTCAAGCCCAAGTATGACGATATGGTGATGAATTAAGTTATGTGGCTATCGCCGCCCAGCAACAAACAATTGTTAGTGGGCGGCATAAAATATGCTCAAGCGTATCGTTTGGGCATCTGAAAATAGCGGGGGATAGATAGGTTTAGCCGCCAACGGTTGATTTTTATTCCAACAAGAGAGTGTTATTTCTGTTGATAACGCTTCCTTTTCTGTGGATAAATCGCCAAAGTATCCACTCGATTCGGTGAAAAGCGGATACCTCCGTTCCGTTTATCCACCGCATAACCACAATGCCCTATCTGGCGAACAATAAACTATTTCTCCCCATAAGCTGACACCGGTAAATGATTTTGCCGGTGTTTTTTATTTTTCCGCTTGTTCACCTCGCAAAATACCGGTTTAAGCCAATACCTTATTTTTCCAGAATGATGCCAGAGCGCTTCACTTACGTTACAATAGCCAAACGCTGTCTTTGTATGCAGTTAATCGCCGATAAATTCCAGATAATCATTGATTTTCACAGAATTTCCGGCTCAAGATAGCAGCTGTTTTCCTTATTCATGCTTTCTGCATGAATAATTTTATCCCGAACAAGCCAAAGAGAAAGCCATGTTCAATTTTTTCAAGCGTAAGAAAAAGCCTGAAGAACCGGCGGTAGTTGAAACCGTTGAAGAGAAAAGTTTGCCGGAAGAAGCCGCAGAATCGGAACCCGAATCGGCAGCGGTTGCTGAACAAGCGGCCCTGAGCAACGAGATAGCCGAAGCGGTTGAGGTCGTTGTTGAACCTGAGCCGATTGCAGAAGTGGAAACGCCGCAAAGCATTGAGCCGGCAACCGAACCCGCCGCGCCCGAAGTGGTGGAAGAGCTTGATCCGGTTGAAGAGAAGCCGCAGCTCCATCCTTTAAAAGCGCCGGCTGTGCAGCAAGAAGTGGTAGAAGAAAAAACCGGGTGGGCGGCGCGCCTGAAAATGGGTTTGACCAAATCGCGCGACCAAATGGCCAAATCGCTGGCGGGTGTATTCGGCGGCGGCCAGATCGACGAAGATTTGTATGAAGAGCTGGAAACCGTGTTACTCACCAGCGATATGGGCATCGAAGCCACCGAGTTTCTGATGGCTGATGTGCGCAAACGCGTGTCGCTCAAAGGTTTGAAAGACGGCTCGGAATTGCGCCAGGCTTTGAAAGATGCGATTTACGATTTGCTCAAGCCTTTGGAGCAGCCCTTAGAAATTCCGGATAACGGCGAGCCGTTTGTGATCATGATGGCGGGGATTAATGGTGCCGGTAAAACCACTTCCATCGGTAAGTTGGCCAAGTATTTCCAGTCGCAAGGAAAATCGGTAATGCTGGCGGCGGGCGATACTTTCCGAGCGGCCGCCCGCGAGCAGTTGCAGGAATGGGGCGCGCGCAACGGTGTGACCGTGATTTCGCAAAGCACCGGCGATTCCGCGGCGGTGTGTTTTGATGCGGTGTCGTCCGCCAAAGCCAAAAACATTGATATTGTACTGGCCGATACCGCCGGCCGCTTGCCGACCCAGTTGCACTTGATGGAAGAAATCAAAAAAGTGAAACGGGTGTTGAGCAAGGCGATGCCGGATGCGCCGCATGAAGTGATTGTGGTGCTGGACGCCAACATCGGCCAGAATGCGGTGAACCAAGTGATTGCGTTTGACGATGCGCTGGGCGTTACCGGCCTGATTGTCACCAAGCTCGACGGCACGGCTAAAGGTGGTGTACTGGCGGCGCTGGCTTCCAACCGCCCGATTCCGGTGCGCTACATCGGCGTGGGCGAAACGATAGACGATTTGCGCCCGTTTAATGCGCGTGCATTTGTGGATGCGTTGATTGACGATCGTTAATCTAGCCATTCTATAGCGAAAGCACTAAAGAACTGATACGGCGTTATCTCGCTTTAGCTCAAAGAGAACGATTTTGTAAGCCGCTAAAGCGGCAACAGAATCGGTT
>CALFOA010000193.1 GCA_937919795.1 uncultured Neisseria sp. | reverse complement strand
CGCTCTTCCGATCTGGATGGGGTTTTGGTTGGCGGCAAAATCGCGTTCCCATTGCTCGTCCACAAATGCATAGCTCACCACTTCCTGATAACCGCGTGCAGCCATTTGTTGATACACGGCAAAACGGGCGCGGCGGGTTTCCGGCAGTTTCAGCATGGCCAACTGACCCGAAGTATAATCATCGGGAATGTTTTCATAGCCATACACGCGGGCGATTTCTTCAATCAAATCGGCTTCAATTTCAATATCGTAGCGGAAGCTGGGCGATACAACTTGCAGGCCGTCTGAAACTTTTTTCGGCTGCAAACCCAAAGCGGCCAGAATGTTTTCAATGCGCGTTTCGTCCACCGCCACACCGAGCAGCTTTTCCACCCGCGCCGTGCGTACATTTACGGTTTTGTGCGCCGGCAAATCGCCCAAGGCTTCTACTACCGCACCGGCTTGGCCGCCGCAAATGTCCAAAATCAATTCGCTGGCGCGCTCAATCGCATCGCTTTGCAGTTCAAAATCCACACCGCGCTCGAAGCGGAAAGAGGAATCCGAGCCGAAACCATACTGGCGCGCTTTGCCGGCAATGATTTCCGGCGCAAACCAAGCGGCTTCCAATACGATATTTTTAGTACCGTCTGAAACCGCGCTGGCTTCGCCGCCCATCAAACCGGCCATGCTTAACGCACCGGCTTCATCGGCAATCAGTAAAGTGTTTTCAGACAGGCATACGTTTTTTTCATTCAAGCAAGCCAGCGTTTCACCGTTTTGTGCACGGCGCACGATAATGCTGCCGGTCAGTTTATCGGCATCAAACACGTGCATGGGCTGGCCGAGTTCCAGCATTACATAGTTGCCGATATCCACCAACGCCGAAATGCTGCGGATACCGCTGCGCGCCAAACGCTGTTTCATCCAATCAGGAGACGGCGCTTGCGCGTTCACATTTTCAATCACACGGCTTAAAAAGCGACCGCAATCGGCAGACGCATCAATGCGCACCGGCTGGGTTTTGCCGCTTTGCACCGGCACGGCTCGAATAGCAGGCTCGCGGTTTTCACAAGCGGTTAAGGCCGCGACTTCACGCGCCAAGCCTTTGATGCTCAAACAATCGGTACGATTGGGGGTGATTTTCAGGGTGAAAACGGTGTCGTCCAAATCCAGATAATCGCGGATGTTTTGGCCGACCGGCGCATCAGCAGGCAGAATATGCAGACCATCTACACCATCATCCGGCAAGCCCAATTCATCGGTGGAGCACAGCATCCCGTTGGAAACCTGGCCGCGCATTTTGGTCGGCTTGATTTTGAAATTGCCCGGCAACACCGCGCCCGGCAAGGCGCACGGCACTTTAATGCCTGCTTTTACATTCGGCGCACCACACACAATCTGAATCAGCTCGCCGCTGCCGGCATCGACTTGGGTAATGTTCAGGCGGTCGGCATCGGGGTGTTTTTCCACCGATTTCACTTCGGCCACCACCACACCGCTAAACTCCGGTGCGGCTTTATCGGCTTCTTCGACTTCAAGGCCGGACATGGTCAGCAAATGGGCGAATTCATCGGCAGAAAGTTTAGGATCGGCTTGGGTTTTCAGCCAGTTGTAAGAAAATTGCATGTTGATTCTCGGATTTCAGGCCGCGTAAAGCGGCATGGTTATTTATGCTTTAGCGAAAATGTCAGATTCAAGTATCCGACCGGACAGGCGACATTATTTAAACTGCTGCAAGAAATTCAAATCGTTATCGAAAAACAGGCGCAAGTCGTTGACGCCGTAGCGTAGCATGGTGAAGCGGTCGAGGCCGATGCCGAAGGCGAAGCCGGTGTAGCGTTCGGGGTCGATGTTCACGTTTTGTAAAACATTGGGGTGTACCATGCCGCAGCCGCCGACTTCCAGCCATTTGCCGTTGTCGCCCATGATGTCGATTTCGGCGGAAGGCTCGGTAAACGGGAAGAATGAGGGACGGAAGCGTACTTGCAAATCGTCACGTTCAAAGAAGCGACGGATAAATTCGGTGAACACGGCTTTTAAATCGGCGAAGGTGACGCCTTCTTCCACCCACAAGCCTTCGGCTTGGTGGAACATTGGCGAGTGGGTGGCGTCGGAATCGACGCGGTACACGCGGCCGGGGGCGATGATGCGGATAGGCGGGTTTTTCTTGTCCAGCATATAGCGGATTTGAATCGGTGAGGTGTGGGTACGCAATACGTCGCCGTTTTCAACATAAAAGGTATCCTGCATCGCGCGGGCGGGGTGGTTTTTCGGGATGTTCAATGCTTGGAAGTTGTGGAAATCATCTTCGATTTCCGGGCCGTCGGCTACTTCAAAACCCATGCCGTGAAAGAGTTCGACCACGCGTTGCAGAGTAAGGGTAACAGGATGCAGGCCGCCGGAGGCTTGTCCGCGGCCGGGCAGAGTAACATCCAAGGCTTCGGCCGCCAGTTGCGCTTGCAGCTTGGCTGAGTTCAGTGCATCGCGTTTGTCGTTGTAAGCCGCCTGAAAGCGGTTTTTGCATTCGTTGATGTGGGCGCCGACGGTTTTGCGCTCTTCGGGCGACATTTGGCCGAGCTGTTTCAATAAGGCGTTGAGTTCGCCGGCTTTACCCAGATACTGTGCTTTAATCAGTTCTAGAGCATTGAAGTCGGCGGCAGATTCTACGGCGGCAATGCCGGCGGCAGCGATTTGATCTACGTTTTGCATGGATAGAGTTTCAAGGTTGTGTAAACGAAAGGTTGGGGCGCTTGTTTTGGCGTGCGGTTATTTTGTTAATATGGGAAGCCGGAAAACCAAAAGAATGCCTGTCTGAAAAAGGCATCTATTGTATCGTAAATAGGCTTTTAAAAACAGGCTTGTGCCGCTTTTTTTGGACGCCTGTCTGAAAATAAAAAAAGGAAACTTATCGTTTCCTTTTTAATCTTGCGCGTTGGGTTTAAGCCAGTGCTGCTTTGGCTTTTTCTACCAATTGTGCGAAAGCGGCTTTGTCGAACACAGCCAGATCAGCCAATACTTTGCGGTCGATTTCAATTGCTGCGCGTTTTAGGCCGTTCATGAATTTGCTGTAAGACAGGCCGTTTTGACGGGCACCTGCGTTAATACGAACAATCCACAGTTGACGGAACTGACGTTTGCGTTGACGACGGTCGCGGTAAGCATATTGACCGGCTTTCATCACCGCCTGTTTGGCAACACGATAGACGTTTTTGCGACGACCGCGATAGCCTTTGGCTAACGCTAATACTTTTTTGTGACGGGCACGTGCGGTAACACCGCGTTTTACGCGTGGCATATTCTAGACTCCTTAAGCGTAGGGTAACATTTTAGCAACAGAAGCCAAATCGCGATCGTTCACCATAGAGGTGCCGCGCAGTTGGCGTTTGTTTTTGGTGGTTTTCTTGGTCAGGATGTGACGTTTGAACGCATGAGCGCGTTTCACACCACCGTTACCCAGTACTTTGAAGCGTTTTTTCGCGCTCGACTTGGTTTTCATTTTCGGCATGGGATACTCCATATCATTTATTAGATTAGGTGCAAGGGGGCTTTAAAACAAAGCTTTAAAGCACTTGAAGCCCGAACACCACGATTTTTTGCCGCTCAAAAAAAGCTGCTCCGCGCGGCAAATCGGAGCAAGCCAAGCATTATAAACTTATTTTTTCTTCGGCGCAATCATCATCACCATTTGGCGGCCTTCCATTTTCGGAAACTGCTCAACGGTGCCGATTTCGGCCAATTCTTCTTTCACGCGCTCGAGCAGTTGCGCACCCAATTGCTGGTGCGCCATTTCACGGCCGCGGAAGCGCAGGGTAACTTTTACCTTGTCGCCATCTTCCAAAAACCGTGTGATGTTGCGCATTTTAATGTTGTAATCACCCTCATCGGTGCCCGGGCGGAATTTGATTTCCTTGATTTGCACCTGCTTTTGCTTTTTCTTGGCTTCGTCGCGCTTTTTGGCCTGCTCATATTTGTATTTGCCAAAATCCATCAGCTTGCAAACCGGCGGCTTGGCAGTGGGGGAAATCTCCACCAAATCCACATCTTGCTCTTCGGCCATGGACAAAGCTTCGCGTACGGTTACCACGCCGAGCTGCTCGCCCGTGCTACTGATTAAGCGCACTTCTTTAACGGTGATTTCGCCGTTGATTCGTGCTTCGCGTTCTTGTGCGATGATGATGCTCCTTATAAAAGTTTAATGTACCAGAGAGAGGGCGATTTCCTGCTTCAAACGGGCGATGAAATCATCCAGATTGAGCGAGCCCAAGTCTTCTGCTTTGCGGCGTACGGCCACTTGCCTGTTTTCTTTTTCGCTGTTGCCCACCACGATTTGATAGGGAAAGCGCTGCTGGCTGTTGTCGCGGATTTTATAGCCGATTTTCTCATTACGCAAATCCAGTGCCACACGGAAGCCTTCAGCGCGCAGACGCTCGGCCACTTCGCGGCAATAATCGGCTTGATGCTCGGTGATGTTCATCACCACCATTTGCACCGGCGCCAACCATAAGGGGAAAGAGCCGGCGTGGTTTTCAATCAAAATGCCGATAAAGCGCTCGAGCGAGCCCAAAATGGCGCGGTGCAGCATCACCGGGCGGGCACGGCCGTTGTCTTCGGTGACATATTCCGCATCCAGGCGCTGGGGCAGCACGAAATCGAGCTGCAACGTGCCGCACTGCCATGAGCGGCCGATGGCATCTTTGATGTGGTATTCGATTTTGGGGCCGTAAAAAGCACCCTCGCCCGGCAATTCTTCCCATTGCAAGCCGCAGGCGGTGAGTGCATCGCGCAGACCTTGCTCGGCTTTATCCCAGGTTTCGTCGGAGCCTGCACGCTTTTCCGGGCGCAGCGACAATTTAATCGCCACATCATGGAAGTCGAATTGTTTGTATACCTTCATCACCAATTCGTTGAAGGCTTTGGATTCAGCCACGATTTGCTCTTCGGTACAGAAAATATGCGCATCATCCTGCACAAAGCCGCGCACGCGCATCAGCCCGTGCAAAGCACCTGAGGGCTCGTTGCGGTGGCAGGAACCGAATTCGGCCAAGCGCATCGGCAGATCGCGGTAAGAGCGCAAGCCTTGGTTGAACACCTGCACATGGCCCGGGCAATTCATCGGCTTCACGGCATAATCGCGCTTTTCCGACTGGGTGATAAACATATTTTCCTGATAGTTTTCCCAGTGGCCGGATTTTTCCCACAAGCCTTTATCCATAATCAGCGGGGTTTTGATTTCCTGATAGCCGGCTGCATCGAGCTCTTTGCGCATATGCTGCTCGATGGTTTGCCACAGCGCCCAGCCTTTGGGGTGCCAAAACACCATGCCCGGTGCTTCGTCTTGCAGGTGGAACAAATCCAGCTGTTTGCCAAGCCTGCGGTGATCGCGTTTTTCGGCCTCTTCCAAACGGAAAAGGTAATCTTTCAATTCGTCTTTCGTGGCCCAAGCGGTGCCGTAAATGCGTTGCAGCATTTCGTTGTTGCTGTCGCCGCGCCAATAAGCGCCGGCCACTTTCATCAACTTAAATACCTTGAGCTTGCCGGTGCTGGGCACATGCGGGCCGCGGCACAAATCGGTGAAGCTGCCCTCGCGGTAAAGCGACAACACCTCGCCTTGCGGAATGCTTTCGATGATTTCGGCCTTATAAGCCTCGCCGATGCCTTTAAAATAAGCCACGGCTTCATCGCGCGGCAATTCATAGCGCTCGACCGGGATATCTTGCTTCACCAATTCGGCCATTTTGGCTTCGATGGCGGTCAAATCTTCCGGCGTAAACGGGCGCTTGTAGGCAAAGTCGTAATAAAAGCCCTCTTCGATGGTGGGGCCGATGGTCACTTGCGCTTCAGGGAACAATTCTTTCACCGCATAAGCCATTAAATGAGCGGTGGAATGGCGGATGATGTCGATGCCCTCGGCATCCTTTCCGGTGACGATGGCCAAATCGGCATCGTGCTCAATCACAAATGAAGTATCCACCAATTTGCCGTCGACCTTGCCCGCCAGAGCGGCCTTGGCCAGCCCCGTGCCGATTGAAGCGGCCACATCGTAAACCGATACGGGGGCTTCAAATTGGCGGCGCGAGCCGTCGGGCAAAGTGATGTTCAACATGCAATACTCCAAAAATTATAGTGCAAACACGCCGCCTTTTTCAGACGGCCTGTTTGATAAACACAAAAAAAACCGACAAAAACCCAAGCGGCTTTTGTGGTGACAGATTGGTAGGCGCGATCGGATTCGAACCAACGACCCCCACCATGTCAAGGTGGTGCTCTAACCAACTGAGCTACGCGCCTGCACGCGGCCAACATAAAGCTGCGGCAAAGGCGCTATTTTAGTTGATTTCCGTTTCGTTTGGCAAGCCTATCCGCCGTGCGTGTGCAGGCCGTCTGAACAGCATAAAAACCATAAATCCGCTATAATCCGCCCATTCTATTGCAAACCCATCTTCAACCATGCTGAAATTCACCCTCCACAAAAAAGACGGCCACGCCCGCCGCGGCACCCTCGAGCTCAACCACGGCAAAATCGAAACACCGGTGTTTATGCCGGTGGGCACCTACGGCTCGGTAAAAGCGATGACGCCGCAAAACCTGCACGACATCAACGCGCAAATCATTTTGGGCAACACTTATCATCTGTGGCTGCGCCCCGGGCTGGAAGTGATCAGCCAATTCGGCGGCCTGCACGATTTTATCGGCTGGGACAAACCGATTCTCACCGACTCAGGCGGCTTTCAAGTGTTTTCACTCTCCGACATGCGCAAGCTCACCGAAGAGGGCTGCACCTTCAAAAGCCCGATAAACGGCGACAAATTGTTTTTATCGCCCGAAATTTCCATGCAGATTCAAACCGTGCTCAATTCCGATATCGCCATGCAGCTGGATGAATGCACGCCCGGCGAAGCGGCACACGAGCAGGCGCGCAAATCGTTGCAAATGAGCCTGCGCTGGGCCGAGCGCTCCAAAGCCGAATTCGAGCGCCTGAACAACCCCAATGCCCTCTTCGGCATTGTGCAAGGCGCAATGTATGAAGATTTGCGCGAAGAATCGCTCAAGGGCTTGGAACAATTCGACTTCCCCGGCCTCGCCATCGGCGGCTTATCCGTGGGCGAGCCCAAGCCGGAAATGTACCGCATGCTGCGTGCCGTCGGCCCGATGCTGCCCGAGCACAAACCGCATTACCTGATGGGCGTGGGCACGCCCGAAGATTTGGTTTACGGCGTGGCGCACGGCGTGGATATGTTCGATTGCGTGATGCCCACCCGCAATGCCCGCAACGGCTGGCTTTTCACCCGTTTTGGCGATTTGAAAATCAAAAACGCCAAACACAAGCTCGACACCCGCCCGATTGATGAAAGCTGCAGCTGCTATGCCTGCCAAAACTTCAGCCGCGCCTATCTGCACCATCTGCACCGCGCCGGCGAGATTTTGGGCGCACAGCTCAACACCATACACAATCTGCATTATTATCAAGTGATCATGGCGGAAATGCGCGAAGCCATTGAGCAGGGGCAATTTGAAAACTGGCGCGCGCAATTTCACGAGCAGCGCGCCCGCGGCACCGATTAACATTGCGGTTGCGTACGACAAACCTCAGGCCGGTCTGCGCCCACGCATCAGCGTGGCTGATGCCGTCTGAAACCAAACCTAAAAAGGTAAGATAGCAAGGCGGCAAACCGCAAACAGCACAGCAAGGCGGCGCTGTTAGGTTATTTTCAGGTTTGATATGACACCCATTCAAAAAAAATAATATACAAACAGGCAGCCTGTAAGTCGGATTCTCGAATCCGACTTACGCGCTATCAATATATCCGAATCGACGTCAAAGGCGATGCACCGGCCGCCATGCAGCTCAAAAACAGCTTCGGCAACGAAACCGGCATCAGCTTCAGCAATTTAAACACCAAGCCCGA
>CALFOA010000192.1 GCA_937919795.1 uncultured Neisseria sp. | reverse complement strand
GCGTAAAGCGCTTCGCGGGTGGCTTCACACTCTTCGTCGGTCATCAAATCTTTCACGTCTACCACGCCGATGCCGTCGTGGGTATCCAAGGTGGTGAACTGTTTGCGCGGGCAGATTTCCATCCAGTTTACCAAGCGATCTACATTGCCGCTGAACAAGGTGTGCAATACCAGCATCGGCAGCGCGAAATCGTACACATAATAATCGTGATCGGCGATTTTGAGCTGAATGGTGTAATGCTCGTGGATTTCGGGCAATACGGTTACGTTGTGCGCATCCAAAACATCGGTACACTCTTTCAGCGTTTCCCAAATTTCCGGCTCAACAAAGAAGCAGTTGGTGCCGATTTTTTTGTTGGCATAGGCAAAAGCATCCAAGCGGATGATGGCGGCGCCTTGTTTGCTCAAAAATTCGAGGTTGTCTTTAATGAATTTTTTGGTAACCGGATGGGTAACGTCCAAATCCACTTGCTGCTCATCAAAGGTACACCATACTTTTTCGCTGGTGCCGTCGGCAAATTCGGCCATGCGGTAAGGCGCGCGCGGTTTGCGTTTGTAAATCAGATCCACTTGTTCGTCGGTCGGCTCGCCGTTCGGCCAGAAATCTTTATAGCGGATAAACAGGTTACGCCATTCGGAATCGTCTTTTTTCTGTTGGAAGTCTTGGAAATAAGGCGATTGGGCGGAAATATGGTTGACCATAAAGTCAAACATCAAGTAGTAATCTTTCGCCAGCGCGTTCACCTCTGCCCAGCCGCCGAATGCGGGATCGACTTTGGTGTAATCCATCGGGGCGAAACCGCGATCGCCGGAAGACGGAAAAAACGGCAGAATGTGTACGCCGCCGATTACCCCCTTCATGTGTTTTTCCAACACAGTTTTCAAGTCTTTCAAGTTGTTGCCTAAGCTATCGGCATAAGTAATCAACATGGCTTCGTTTTTTACTTGCATGATTTTTTCTCTGTACCATATAAAAGTTAATCAATCGGCGCGCATCGTATCACACCCTTGCCCCTACACTCGATAGCAACAGAATAATCGGTAGTAATCTTACACTTTTGGTTGTTTTCGGTTTGCAAGCTTCACTTTTATCGTTTGACCATACCATTTTTAACAAAACAACCAAAATGCCTGTCTGAAAATAAACACAGTAAGCGTGCGGTAACAAAATAAGCTAATATGAGCCTCATTTTCACCCTTTGTCGTTAACACCGCATCATGCAAACCACTGTTTTCCACACCCTCATCATCGGCGCCGGCGCCGCCGGCATGATGTGCGCCGCCCGCATTGGCCAGCGCGGCCATAGTGTCGCCCTGCTCGATCACGCCACGAAAATCGGTGAAAAAATCCGCATTTCCGGCGGCGGCCGCTGCAATTTCACCAACCACCACCTCAACGGCCACGACGGTTCGCAATATTATGTGTCGCAGCAGCCTCGTTTCGTGCGCCATGCCTTATCGCGCTATACCGCGCAAGACTTTATCCGCTTGGTGGAACAATACGGCATCGCCTACCACGAAAAACACAAAGGCCAGCTATTCTGCGACGGCAGCGCACAAGAAATCATCGCCATGCTGCAAAACGAGTGCGCCCAAGGCCAAGTAAGCTGGCATACCGGCTGCCCAATCGAAGCGGTAACGCGGTTGGCAGACGGTAGTTTTGAAGTGCGTAGCAGCCAAGGCGTTTTTCGCTGTACCAATTTAATCGTTGCCAGCGGCGGCTTGGCCGTTCCCGCCATCGGCGCCACGCCGTTTGGTTACGAACTGGCCAAACAGTTCGGCCACAGCATCATCCCGCCCGAAGCTGCGCTGGTGCCGCTGCGCTTTGAACATTGGCAGCAACACGGTTTTGATACCCTGTCCGGCATCGCGTTGCCGGTACGCATCAGCACCGGCAGCGGCAAAAGCGCGATGGCGTTTGATGAAGATTTATTGTTCCGCCACAAAGGCTTAAGCGGCCCCGCCATCTTGCAGATTTCCAGCTATTGGCAGCCCGGCCAAACGCTGCACATCAATCTGGTACCCGATTGCGATTTGGCCGACGCTTTGTGCAACGGCAAAAACGGCCAGAAAATCCAACTCAACACCGCCCTCAAAACCCTCTGCCCTGCCCTGCCCGAGCGCCTGCTCGATTTCTGGCTGAACCAAGCCGACTTTGCGCCCTATGCCGCACAAAAATGGGCAGACATCCCCAACGCCGTGCTGCAAAAACTGGGCAACAGCCTGAACAACTGGACACTGCTGCCCAGCGGTTCCGACGGCCACAAAAAAGCCGAAGCCACCCGCGGCGGGGTGAACGTGAAAGAAATCGACCCGAAAACCATGCAAAGCAAATTGCAGCCCGGCCTGTATTTTATCGGCGAAGTGATGGACATCACCGGCTGGCTCGGCGGCTACAACTTCCAATGGGCATGGGCTTCGGCGGTATGCGCGGCCGAAGCGGTGGGATGAATGCCGCAAAAATGCCTGTCTGAAAGCCACGTTATCCGTTTTTAGCCTTTACTAAACTCTTATTTTTGTTAACAATAGCCCTCACCCCCGTTTTTACTCACGCTAAAAAAATGATACCGCTTATGCGAAAAATATCGCCCAAAACGCTGTTGGCCGCGCTGTTGTTTCTCGCGCTGGCGTATTCCTTCTGGTTCAGCCCTTCGTGGCTGCAACTTTGTTACGGCTTGGCCTTATTTCTGTTTGGCATGCAGTGCATCGAAGAAGGTTTGCACAACGCCGCCGGCGGCACGCTTGAACGCTTGATGGAAAAAACCACCGCCTCGCCGCAAAAAGGTTTGCTGTTCGGCATGTTTGCCACCTTTATCTTGCAGTCGAGCACGCTGGTTTCGCTGCTCACCATCGCCTTTTTGAGTACCGGCCTGATTACGCTGGCAGGCGGCATCGCCATTCTGCTCGGCACCAACATCGGCGCCACCAGCGGCATCTGGCTGCTGGCGCTGGCCGGGCAAAGCATCAGCCTCAGCCCGATTGCGGTGCCGATACTGGTATTCGGCATTTTGGCGAGTTTTTTCAACAGCAAAACCAAAGCCATCGGCCGGGTATTGGTGGGCATTTCGCTGATTTTTCTCGGCATTGATGCGATAAAATCGGGCTTTCACGAAATCGGCGGCCAAGTCGATTTTGCCAATATCCAAGTGAGCGGCCCAGCCGAAATCGCCATTTTCACCGGCATCGGCCTGCTGCTCACCTTGGTTTTGCAGTCGTCGCACGCCACTTTGATTTTAACGCTGGCGGCATTGGCGGGCGGCCAAATCAGCATCGCCCAAGGCTTTGCGGTGGCCATCGGCTCCAACGTCGGCAGCAGCGCTTCTACCGCCTTTGTCGGCATGTTCAGCAGCGAGCGCAACGGCCAACGGCTGGCGCTGGCGCATCTGATTTTCAACTGCATCACCGCCATACTCTCGCTGATTTTGTGGCTGCCGCTCACCCGCTTGGTAACCTACACCGCCGATTTGATCGGCCTCAACAGCTTGCTGCAACTGGCGCTGTTCCACACCTTATTCAACCTGCTGGGCTTGGCCACCTTCTGGAAAATCCAGCAGCCTTTCGCTGCCCGCCTGCGCAAATGGCTGCCCGACAAAGCCAAACAAGAATTGCAGCCCGAACGCACCAAAAAATACAAACCCTTGTATCTCAACGAAAACATGCTGAAATCCGGCGACACCGCCCTGCGCGCGCTGTTTAAAGAAATCCGCCACCTCAACGATTTGGGCGTGGACGTAATCTGCCATGCACTTTATGTACCGCCCGAGCAGATCGATACCATTTGTACCACCCGTGAAATCCCACCACCCGAACAAAAACTGGAACTGAACGTACAGTCGTTTTACGATGCTGAAATCAAGCCGATTTACAGCAGTATTTTGGATTTCGCCAGCAAAATCAATATAGAAGGAAGTGAAAACGGCTATCAAGAACCCTTAAACACCGCGCACTTGGCCGCCTTCAAAACCGTAGAAGTCATCAAAGAGAGTAAACATTTGCAGAAAAATATGCACAACGTGCTCTCCAATCCCGAATCACCGGTTTATCAAGACTACATGACCTTGCGCGAGCAGTTGGTGAAAATACTCTGCCTCTATCACCACACCCTGCCGTTGGCCGCCGACGAAAACCAATGGGGCGAGCAGAGCGAACAAATCCAGCTGATGCAGCAAAGCATCCACGAAATCGAAGCTTTGCGCGAAGCCGCCTTCTCCCAACTGCGCCAAGGCCTGCTCACCAGCTGGCAGGTTTCCTCGCTGATGAACGACATCAACTACGCCCGCTTTATCGGCAGCGGTTTGCTGGAAATCTTGCAGAATGCGGGTAAAGAATTGGCTTAGATAAAACAAATGCGCTGGGAGCGCGGGCGGCTCGCCCGCAGGCAAGCGGTACGCTTGCATCAGCAGTGATATTTTGTTTTCCCTAAATAAAATGCCTGTCTGAAAAATAATTTTCAGACAGGCATTCCTTATCCGCCATCTTATTTCATCTCAACCGGCGGCAGAGGCTGAATCGCATAACGCTGATTCAATCTATTCAAGCGATTACCTTTCTGAATCACCTGAATCTGCCGACGGATTAAATAAGCCAACACCAGCAACACCGCCAGCACCACCGCTTCTTCATCAGAGAAATAGCGCTGCACCCAACCACGTAAAACCT
>CALFOA010000191.1 GCA_937919795.1 uncultured Neisseria sp. | reverse complement strand
GTTGAAGATGCTGCGGGATCACCCTTTGGAGTAAATTTGCTTCCTAAGCCCCTTGATAAAATACGCACCACATTATTATTCAAAACACTTTACGGAAAACACTCAACCATGATTATCAAACCAGCCGAAGACAAAGCACGCGATATCGCCGAATTAAACGCCTTATTGTCTCTTCCCGGCCTCAATGCCAGCACTAAAAAACAAATCGACCAAGAAATCAAAAACATTCAATCCGGCTTAAAGGGTGAAGAAGAAACCGCTTATCAAATGGCCGTTCATTATGCGGAAAGCAAAAATTGGATGGTGATTCATGATTTGCGCTTGGAACACAACGGTATGGTTGCCCAAATCGATCACCTGATGCTTAACCGCTTTATGGAAATTTATGTTTGCGAAAGCAAGCGCTTCAGCGAGGGGGTTTCAATTAATGAACACGGGGAATTTGCCACATTTTATCAAGGCAAAGCACGTGGAATTCCTTCACCTATCGAGCAAAATAACCGCCATATCATTTTATTGAATAAATTATTCAATAGTGGTCGCATTGAATTACCCACTCGATTGGGCTTTGACATGGCACCCAGACTCATCAGCCTGATTCTGGTAGCCAATTCCGCCCGTATTTCCCGCCCCAAAAACGCGGGAAAAATTGCGGGCTTAGACCGAATCATTAAAAACGAACAGCTCAAGAAGAAAATCGAAAAAGATTTTGATAACGAAGGATTTTTCTCTTCTATTGGTTCGATGAGCAAAATGATTTCGTCTGAAACTCTACAAAACTTTGCCGAATCACTGGCCGCCTTGCATCAGCCCATTGAGATTAACTGGAAAGCCCGCTTTGGGATTGCCGACAATATTTCTGAACCAATGATTATTCCGGCAACCGTAGCAACAGAACCCAAAGAAGTACCGATCGTCACCCTTCCCTCAAAGATGGCCGAAGCGGAGACCAAACCGGCTGAAGCGCCCGTTGAGGACGAAGTAAAAACGGAAAGTATGGCGACATCCGAAGATGCGGAAGACAGCAAAGCCTCTCAACCGAAACGCTTGTTTTGCGCAGCTTGCCAAAGAAGCGTTACCCTAACAGTCGCCCGTTTTTGCTGGAACAATAAAGCCAAGTTTCAAGGCAAGGTTTATTGTTTTCATTGTCAGAAAAAGATTTGATATTCGGCTATTCGTTAACATAAATGCCTGTCTGAAAACTCATTCGTTTTCAGACAGGCATTGCTTTTTACTTAACGAATAAACAAGCCTATTCCTTATTCTGCCAAGTATCCTTCAAACCAACGGTACGGTTAAACACCGGTTTGCCTTCGGCATGGTCATAACGGTCGGTGACAAAATAGCCCAAACGCTCAAACTGATAACGGCTTTCCGGCGGCAGGCTGTTGGCCAGCGGCTCAACCCAGGCGCTGGTTTCGGTCATCGACTCGGGGTTGAGGAAGTCGGTAAACGGCAGGTACTCGCCGTCTGCGCCGCGCACCGCATCGGGGCGGGCTTCGGTGAACAGGCGGTCGTACAGGCGCACGGTGGCGGGTACGGCGTGTTCGGCGGAAATCCAGTGGATCACGCCTTTCACTTTGCGGCCTTCGGGCTTTTTGCCCAAGGTATCGTGGTCTATACTGCATTTGAGCGCCACCACGCGGCCGGCGGCGTTTTTCACCACTTCTTCGCATTTGATCACATAGCTGTAACGCAGGCGCACTTCGCCGCCGGGTACCAAGCGCTGCCAACCTTTGGGCGGGTCTTCGCTGAAGTCGTCGGCTTCGATGTAAATGTTTTTTGACAGCGGCAAATCGCGCTCGCCCATTTCGGGATGGTTCGGATGATAAGGCGCGCTGCGGCTTTGGCTGACCGCTTCGTCGTAATTGGTTAATTCGACTTTAAGCGGATTGAGCACGCCGATCATGCGCGGGGCGCTGTCTTCCAGTTCTTCGCGGATTGCACCTTCTAGCACGCTCATGTCCACCACGTTTTCCGATTTGGAAATGCCGACCCGCTTAGAAAACAGGCGCAGGCCTTCGGGGGTGTAGCCGCGGCGGCGCATACCGGAAATGGTGGGCATACGCGGATCGTCCCAGCCGGATACATGGCCTTCGGTTACCAATTGATTGAGCTTGCGCTTGGAAGTGATGGAATACAGCAACTCCAAACGGGAAAATTCGTATTGGCGCGGGCGGGTAGCGTGCGGCGCGGGGATGTTGTCGAGCACCCAGTCGTACAGCGGGCGGTGCGATTCAAATTCGAGCGTACACAGCGAATGGGTGATGCCTTCGATGGCGTCGGAAATGGCGTGGGTGTAGTCGTACATCGGGTAGATGCACCATTTGTCGCCGGTATTGTGGTGATGCACACGGCGGATGCGGTAAATCACCGGATCGCGCATGTTCACGTTGCCGGAAGCCATGTCGATTTTCAGGCGCAGGGTTTTACTACCGTCGGGGAATTCGCCGTTTTTCATGCGCATGAAGAGATCGAGGTTTTCTTCAATGCTGCGCTCGCGGTAAGGGCTGTTTTTGCCCGGTTCGGTGAGCGTGCCGCGGTAGATCGGAAGAG
>CALFOA010000190.1 GCA_937919795.1 uncultured Neisseria sp. | reverse complement strand
TTGTTAAATTCTATGCCTATCTGAAAAAATATCGTTATAAACTATCATGTAGGAAGGGTAAATGCTAAAATACACGGCTTGGCTTTTAGCTGTGTTGATAGCGGCGAAGTCTTAAAAACTCTTTGAAAACGAAAGAAAAATAAACAATGAATGCTCAAATTCAAAACGCATTACAGCAGTTGGATCAGGTGATTCTGGGTAAGCAAACGGTATTGCGCCAGCTTTTTGCCTGTGTGTTGGCGGGTGGTCATGTGCTGTTGGAGGATGTGCCGGGGGTGGGCAAGACCACGCTGGCGCATGGGGTGGCGGCGGTGTTGGGCTTGAATTACCGCCGTGTGCAGTTTACCAACGATATGCTGCCTTCGGATTTGCTGGGGGTGAGCATCTATCGGCCGAACGAGGGGAAGTTTGAGTTTCACCCGGGGCCGGTGTTCCATAATTTTTTGTTGGCCGACGAAATTAACCGTGCGTCGCCCAAGCTGCAATCGGCGCTGTTGGAGGCGATGGAGGAGCGGCAGGTGTCGGTGGACGGTAAAACTTATCGTTTGCCCAAGCCGTTTTTGGTGGTGGCGACGCAGAATCCGGTGGAGCAGCTGGGTACGTTTCCGCTGCCGGAATCGCAGCTCGACCGTTTTATGATGCGCTTGAGCATGGGTTATCCTTCGGCTGAGGCGGAAAAGCAGTTGTATTTCCAAGGTGACCGCCGTCAAACGCTGCCGCAGTTGCAGGCGGTGTGTGATGCGGAGACGCTGGCACAATGGATGCAGCAGGTGGCGGAGGTGAAGGTGTCGCAAGCGGCGGCGGATTATGTGTTCCGCTTGGTGGAGGCGACCCGCCAGCCCGGCCGTTTTGTGTTGGGTTTAAGCCCGCGTGCGGGTTTGGCAGTGGTGTCGGCGGCCAAGGCGTGGGCGTTTATGCAGGGGCGCGCGCATGTGTTGCCGGATGATGTGAAGGCGGTGTGGGTGCCGGTCGCCAACCACCGGGTGCAGGCGGTGCAACAGCAACAAAGCAGTGAAATGCTGCTGAAGGACTTATTGGATCATGTGGCTGTCGCCTGAGGAAAAGCTGCCGCCGGTTGACGGTGCACCGGAATGGAAACAGCTGGCGGTGCGCCCGACCCGTTTGGGCGTGGGCTTGCTGGTGATGGTGCTGCTGCTGTGGCTGGTGGGGCTGCAATATCAGGTGAACCTGGCTTATGCGGTGGCGTTTTGGCTGCTGGGTTTTGCGGTGGTGGCCGGCTTGCTGAACCTGCGCCAGCTATTGGCTTTGCGGCTGGAAGTGGCGATGCCGCACGAGGTGTTTGCCGGCGGCGAGGCGGTGTTGTTGGTGTCGGCCAAGGATAATGTGCGCAACCGCTGGTTGTGGTTGTGTAACGAAGAAGACTTTGTGAGCGAGCCGAAATCGGCGGCGATTTGGCGCGAATGGCCGTTGGCGGCGGGGCAGGGCGAGCCGTTTCAATGGACGGTACCGGCGCGCCATCACGGTTATCTGCGCATTCCGGTGTTGCGCACCGCCAGCTTGGCGCCGTTCGGTATTTGCTTGGTGCAATGCTCGTGGTCGTGGACCACGCAGATGGTGGTTTATCCGGCGCCGCTGCCGCATACGCCGGATACGCTGACCCGGCCGGACGGCGAGGAAGATGCATCGCGCCCGCCCTTGCAAGGCGGGGATGAACTCGCTTATTTGCAGCCGCATCAGGAAGGTATGCCGTTGCACCACATTGCTTGGAAAAGTTATGCAAAAACCGGCCAGATGCTGGATAAACGCTTCGATATGCCGCAATCGGCGGTGCGCAGCATGGTGATTTCCTATAAGGATTATCCGTCGATAAGCCATAAAGAGCGCTTGGCCGGTTTGCTGTGCCACCGCGTATTGGAAGCGGAACGCTCCGGGCTGCCTTATGTGTTGGAACTGCCGCATCGTACGATTGCGCCGCAAAAAGGGCAGCGGGAAATGGCGCTGACGGCGTTGGCGTTGTTGTGATACGGAATGCCTGTCTGAAAACGGTTATGGGTTTTTCAGACAGGCATTGTGTGTGCACTTACTTAAAATCAAAATGCCTGTCTGAAAAAACTTCACCCGCCCGATAAAATGATTATAGGGCACGGACTACTCACATTATGTTCATCCAAAATCCCCCTTTTTTAGCTCAACAGCCGCGCCCAAGTGTGCAGTTGGCCATCCTGCTCACGCTGCTGTGGGCGGCGCTGCCGCTGGGCTTGGGTCTGCCCGCCGGTATTATGCTGCTGTTTTGCGTGCTGCTGGCGGTGCGCTTTTTATTGGTACAAATGCAGGTCGGCAAGATTTCGCTGCCGGTGATTGTATTGCTGATGGTGGCTTCGGTTTTGCTGGTATGGCAGCAACTGGGCACAATAATCGGTCGCGACGGCGGTATTTCCTTGCTGCTGTTGATGATTATGCTGAAGTCTTACGAAGGCAGTTCGCGACGCGATTGGCAGGTGTTGTTGCTGGCGATGCTGTTTTTAATCGGCTCCAGCGTGTTGCTTGACCAAAGCCCGTTGACCGGTTTATGGGTGTTGCTCGGCCTGTTGGCGGTGTGCCTGTGTTTTGCCATGTTGGGCGGGCTGCCGGTGCGGCAAGCCTTTGGCCGCAGCTTGAGCGCGCTGCTGCTGACGTTGCCGTTGATGGCGGTGCTGTTTGTGGCGGTGCCGCGCAAAAACGAGCCGCTGTGGCGGATTCCGCAAACGCAAGACGGTAAGGCGAAAACCGGTTTGTCGAACACCATGCAGCCCGGCAGCATCAGCGAGTTGGTGCAGAGTGACGAGCAAGTCGCGAATATTACCTTCAGCGGTACCGCGCCCGACAAGCAGCAAATGTATTGGCGCGCCATCATCATGGCCGAGTTCGACGGCAACACTTGGCGCGCTTTGCCCGAGCAGTTGATGGATAATTCGGTTGGCCGTCGCGAGGCTACGGGTAGGGCGGTGGATTATCAGATTGTGGTGCGCGACCAGGCTGGTGCTTTACCGGCGCTGGATTACCCGCGCGGCGCGTTGCCACAGGGCACCGTAATGCGTTCCGGCGACATCATCCGCGCCCAACGCAGCCGCGAAGGCTTGCGCCGCCTGAGTTTGCAGGCTTCATTGGGCGACAAACTGCCGCAGGCGTTGACCGTTTCACAATATAATTTCTATACCCGCCTGCCCGGCGGTAACGAACGCACCCGCCAATTGGCCGTGGGCTGGGCAAAACAGTCATCCGGCGACAGCCGCCAAATCATCCAAAAAGCGCTGGATTATTACCGTCGCAATGGCTTCAGCTATACCTTACAACCGCCGAAAACCGAAGGTCGAAACGGGGTGGACGCCTTTATGTTCGGCAGCAAACAAGGTTTTTGTGAACATTATGCCCAGAGTTTCGTGGTGATGATGCGCGCCGCCGGCTTGCCCGCGCGGGTGGTGACCGGCTATTTGGGCGGCGAATATTTCCAAAACGGCGATTTCTGGCAATTGCGCAGCCGCGATGCCCACGCGTGGACGGAAGTTTGGCTGCCGGAAGAACAAGTATGGTGGCGGGTGGATCCCACTACTGCCGTTTCCGAGGTGCGCGCGGCAGGCGGCATTCAGCAGGCTTTACCGGAAGGTGAGCAACAAGTTTTCGAGCGCGGCAACAGCGATTGGCAGCGCTGGTCGGCCACCGGCCAATATTATTGGCAGCAATGGGTGGTGAATTACGACCAAACCCGCCAAAACAGCCTGCTGGCGGCGTTGGGTTTGGCGGGGTTGGGACGCGCGGCTCTGCTGCTGGTGTTTGCCGTCGGTAGCCTGCTTGCTATTCTGCCGTTGATTTGGTGGTGGCGTCGCGGCCGCCGCGAAGACATCCGCCCGCTGGACGACGGCCTGAATTTAATCAAACAAACCCTGCTCGGTCGCGATGATCCGAAGTTGCCGGGTATTACCAGCGCCGAATTGAGGCAGCTGATGGCGGATAACGGCATGCAGGATGAAAAATTGATCGGCTTGTTGCAGCAATACGAAAGCTGGCGCTATGCTTCAGACAGGCTTCCCGCCGAAAGTGAGCAACGTGCTTGGTTTAAGCAGGTGAAGAAAGTGTTGAAGCCTTATCGGAAAGAGGCGGGTTGAGATAGATAAAGGGCTGCGGTTTAACGGCAGCCCTTTGTTTTTGGTTGAAATAACGCTTGCTCGATGTTTTTCTGAAAGTTTGAAAAATCAGTTTTCATACGACCTTTTATTTTCAGCAGAAATATCTGTACTACTTATTCGACATTATGGTGGGGAATACTGTGTGGAGAAGTGCATTATTTCTGTCACGACGCACATCATCCGGAGTGTTTTCAACCGACAAAAAAAGGGGGTAACCTAATAGGTTACCCCGAATACCTCAAATCAGAGATTTACGCTTCACAAACAAAACAGGCTTTCACCTGCTCTTTGGCGAGGTAGCTCAACTCTACATCGACAAAGCTTTTCGTTAGCAAACAGGCCGGGAAGCGGAATGCCTGTCTGAAACGTCTTCCCGCAAAGGGAAGGAATTTGGTACGGTTT
>CALFOA010000189.1 GCA_937919795.1 uncultured Neisseria sp. | reverse complement strand
GATGGCGTGCGATTGGAAGTTTCCGACAACTGCCCGGAACACATCACCGCCTATCTGCTCAGCCACTTCAAACTCGATCCTTCCGCGCTGTACCAAGTAGAGGGGCCTGTTAATCTGGTGCGCTTAATGGCGGTACCCGATATGGTTGACCGCCCCGATTTGAAATTCCCACCCAAAATCGCCAGCATACCCAAGCAGTTGCGCAAAAGCCTATCGGTACTCGATGCCATCCGCGAACAAGATATTTTGTTGCACCATCCATATCAGTCGTTTCAACCGGTAGTCAATTTCATCCGCGAAGCGGCACTCGACCCCGATGTGGTGGCCATTAAAATGACCATTTACCGCACCGGCTCTAATTCCGAACTGGCCGCCTCGCTGATGGCGGCGGCTTTGGCCGGCAAACAGGTCACCGTAGTAGTGGAACTGATGGCGCGTTTCGACGAAGCCAATAATGTTAACTGGGCACAGCAGTTGGAAAATGCCGGCGCCCATGTGGTGTACGGTGTTTTCGGTTACAAAGTACACGCCAAAATGGCGCTGGTGGTGCGCCGCGAAAACGGCCAACTCAAGCGCTACGCCCACTTAGGCACCGGCAACTACCACCAAAGCACCTCACGCATCTACACCGACTTCGGCTTGCTCACTGCTGACGAAGCGATCACCGCCGATGTCAACACGCTATTTATGGAAATCACCGGCTTAGGGCAACCCAAGCGCCTGCAAAAAGTTTACCAAAGCCCGTTTACCCTCTACCCCATGCTAATCGCCGGTATCCGTCGTGAAATCGAGCACGCCAAGGCCGGTAAAAAAGCGCTGATACGCGCCAAACTCAATTCCTTGATTGAACCCACCATCATCGAAGTGCTGTACGAAGCCAGCGCCGCCGGTGTCGAAGTTGATTTGATTATCCGCGGCATGTGCGCGCTGCGCCCGCAGGTAGAAGGCCTGTCTGAAAACATCCGCGTGCGCTCGATTATCGGCCGCCAACTCGAACACGCCCGCGTGTATTATTTCCATAACGACGGCGAAGAAAACCTCTATATTTCCAGCGCCGACTGGATGGGGCGCAACTTCTTCCGCCGCATCGAAACCTGCACCCCGATTGAGCACGAAGAAGCCAAAATCCGCGTATTGCGCGAAGGCTTGATTATGGCCTTGGAAGACAATCAAAAAGCCTGGGAAATGCATGGCGACGGCAGTTATACCCGCGTCGAATGCAGCGAAGGTGAAATACCGGTCGATTTGCAGGAAGATTTGTGGGAAAAATATGGCCAGTGATTAGGGCTTGATTGAAATAGGGAAATGCCTGTCTGAAAATTTTAGTTTCTGAGAAGCTAAAATTTTCAGACAGGCATTTTCTTTTGCAAAATTATCTCGTTCGGGCGCAAGGGACAAAATTAGGTGCCATTTTCAAGTACCGCTTAATTGAACAGCAACCTGTTCCTTCCCCTGCTCTCAGCGGGGGAAGGTCTCGCCTATCCTTTTCAGACAGGCATTGATTCACCGAGCACCCAAACAAAAAACGGAGCATCACTTGCCCCGTTTTCCTTACCGTTTCATTAATGCTTAATCTGCGCCAAAAATTGTTGCGCCCGCTCGGTTTGCGGGTTCATAAAGAAACTTTCCGGATCCGACTCTTCCACAATCTGGCCGTGATCGACAAAAATAATGCGGTCGGCTACTTCGCGGGCGAAGCCCATCTCGTGGGTGACACACATCATGGTCATGCCGGTTTTGGCCAAATCTTTCATTACTTTCAACACTTCGCCCACCATTTCCGGGTCGAGCGCGGAAGTTGGCTCGTCAAACAACATCACACGCGGTTCCATCGCCAAACCGCGGGCAATCGCCACTCGCTGCTGTTGGCCGCCCGACAACTCGCCGGGCAACGCATCTTTTTTAATCAACAAACCCACACGATCAAGTAATTCCAGCGCCTTTCTTTCCGCATCGGCACGGCTGATTTTTTTCACCTTCATCGGCGACAGCACAATGTTTTCCAACACAGTCAGGTGCGGGTAAAGATTGAAGTGCTGAAACACAAAGCCCACTTCGGTGCGGATTTTGTTTAAATCGGTTGCCGGATCCGCCACGTTCACGCCGTCCACCCAAATCTCACCCTGCTGAATCGGTTCCAACTGGTTGACGGTACGGATTAAAGTGGATTTGCCGCTGCCCGACGGGCCGCAAACCACCACCACTTCACCCTGTTTGATTTCTAAATTCACACCGTTGATTACATGCAAATCTTTGAAATGTTTATGTACATTTTTAAACTTAATCATGCTTATACCTTTTCAGACAGGCCTTTGCCTGCCAGATAATTACTCAGTTTCACATACAACTCAGGCGCGATGTGTTCCGCCCTGTCTTGCGGATCAATGCCCACCACCTGCAAATCTTCGTCGCCGGCCAACTCTTTCAGATTATTGCGTATCGTTTTACGACGCTGATGAAACGCCTGTTTCACCAACTTGGCAAAATGCTCGAAATCCTGCGCCACACCAATACGGCCGGGCAACGGAATCATGCGCACCACCGCCGAATCGACTTTCGGTGCCGGATCAAACGATTCCGGCGGCACGTCTATCAGGTGTTCCATTTCAAAGAAATATTGCAACATCACGCTCAAACGGCCGTAATCATTGGTTTTCGGCTCGGCCACCATGCGCTCGACCACTTCTTTTTGCAGCATAAAGTGCATGTCCACCACTTCATCGGCCACTTCGCTCAAACGAAACAACAAAGGCGTGGAAATATTGTAAGGCAGGTTGCCGACAATTTTTTTCTTGCCGCTCACCGCGCGAAAATCGAATTGCAACACATCGCCTTCATGGATCACCAGCTTGTCGGCAAACGGCAGCTTTTTCAGCCGCGCAATAATGTCGCGGTCGATTTCCACCACATGCAGCCGATCCAGTTTACGCGCCAACGGCTCGGTAATCGCCGCCAAACCGGGGCCGATTTCAATCACCGTATCGCCCGGCTGCGGGCGCACCGCGTTCACAATATCGGTGATAATGCGGGTGTCTTGCAAAAAATTCTGCCCGAAACGCTTGCGGGCTTTATGTTCTTTCATGCCGTTCTTCTAAAGAGCGAAAATCATCCGATATTATAGCGGCGTTTGAGCAAAGCTAAAACGGAATTCTTACCGGATAATAAAATGCCTGTCTGAAAACCGAAAAATGGGTTTCAGACAGGCATTTATTTAATCCATTAAACCGCCTGCAAAGCCAACCACACCACCACCGCATAACGCCCCGCTTTGCCCAACAACAGCGCCAGCAAACTCAGCCACACATTCAACCGCAGCCATCCCGCCGCAATCGGCAACGCATCGCCCACTATCGGCACCCATGCCAACACCAGCATCCACGGCCCGAAGCGTTTCAATTTCTCTTGCACCCGCTCGTTCGGTTGATATTTGTCCGGCAGCAAACGCCCCATGCCGTAAGAAATCATGCTGCCTATCACATTGCCTATCGTCGCCACAATCAAAGCCAGCAGCCAAGCGTGCGGCGAAGTGTAAACCAGAGCCGCCAGCCCGGCTTCCGAAGTCCCCGGCAATATCGTGGCCGAGGTTAAAGCCGAAAGCCACAACGCCGCATATTGCCAAAACAAATCCATTCCGTCGCCCGCACGCAAAATGATTATTATATATTGAAGCCAACCAATCACCCCGATATAGCGAAAAAACTTTATTTCCGCCACGGCGTTGCTGCGCCTTGTCGTACTATGTGTACTGTCTGCGGCTTGCTGCCTTGTTCCGAAAATAATTTTTTCCGCTATAGTTTCGTTTTACACTACCAGCAGAATACTTGACTGATTCACTCGGATATAAGACAATTCCCTCCAAGCAGCACCCAAACACACCCATTCATAATATAAAAGGCAAACCAGCCATGCGACTGACCACCAAAGGCCGATTCGCCGTAACCGCGATGCTGGACTTAGCCATCCATTCGCCCCACGGCGCGGTCAAGCTCAATGCCATCAGCGAACGCCAACAGATTTCGCTCTCTTATCTTGAGCAGCTGTTCAGCAAATTGCGCCGTGCAAGTTTAGTAGAAAGCATACGCGGCCCCGGTGGCGGCTATATCTTGGCCGGCAGTGCCGACCAAATTAATATCGCCCAAATCATCGCCGCCGCCGAAGACAGCTTGGATGCCACCCAGTGCAGCAGCAAGGCCAACTGCCACAACGGCACCCCCTGCCTCACCCACCAATTATGGGAAGATTTAAACCACACCATAAACGATTACTTAAGCGGCATCACCCTGCAAAGCGTGCTAAACCAACGCGAAGATGACCGCATCATCAGTTTCCCAAAATCACAAATAACCCGATAACCATAAACACCGGAAGAACACCAACCATGACCATCAAAACCCCGATTTATCTCGATTACGCCGCCACCACTCCTGTTGATGCCCGCGTGGCCGCCAAAATGATTCCTTATTTAACCGAGCAATTCGGTAACCCCGCCTCCAACAGCCACCCCTTTGGCTGGACAGCCGAAGAAGCGGTAGAAAACGCCCGCGTTGAAATCGCCAAACTGCTGAATGCCGATGCCAAAGAAATCGTGTTCACCAGCGGTGCTACCGAATCCAACAACCTCGCCATTAAAGGCGCAGCGCAGTTTTACAAAACCAAAGGCAAACACCTGATTACCGTGAAAACCGAGCACAAAGCCGTGCTCGACACCATGCGCGAATTGGAACGCCAAGGCTTTGAAGTGACCTACCTCGGCGTGCAGGAAAACGGCCTGATTGATTTGGAAGAACTCAAGGCCGCCATCCGCGAAGACACTATTCTGGTATCCGTAATGTGGGTGAACAACGAAATCGGCGTAATTCAAAACATCCCCGCCATTGGTGAAATCTGCCGCGAACGCAAAATTATTTTCCATGTCGATGCCGCCCAAGCCGCCGGTAAAACTCCGATTGATGTAGAAGCTGCCAAAGTGGATTTGTTAAGCCTGTCTGCCCACAAAATCTACGGCCCCAAAGGCATCGGCGCCCTGTATGTACGCCGTAAACCGCGTGTGCGCCTCGAAGCGCAAATGCACGGCGGCGGTCACGAACGCGGTTTCCGCTCCGGCACCCT
>CALFOA010000188.1 GCA_937919795.1 uncultured Neisseria sp. | reverse complement strand
ACCGGCAGCGGCGGTTGAGCCTAAGGCAGCAGAAACCGCGAAGTGGGAAATGCGCGAGATTGGCGAGCAGGAAACAGCGGTGGCTTTTGCCGCGCTCAGCGTCCTGCGCCCGATGCTCACCGATGTGAACCGCTTTGTCGAACAGGTCAACCAGTTGCAACGCCCGCAAGGCTATCGCTTAATCGGTATCTTTGAAGAAGGCAAACACAATGCGGTGGCGGTATGCGGTTTCCACCAGGCAGTGAATCTGGTGAACGGCGTGCATACCCATATTGATGATTTGGTGGTGATTCCCAATAGCCGTGGGCGTGGCCATGCCAGCCGTTTACTGAAAGAAGTGGCGAAAATCTCGCAAGCGGCCGGAGTGGGACAGATTCATGTGGACTCAAATATCGGCAGCGAGCGCTCCGATGCCCGCCGTTTTTATTTCCGCCACGGCTTCGATATTGTCGGCTACCATTTCGCTTGTGATGTGGCGAGCATTCGTTAACAAATCGTTATCAGTCTTAAAATGGCAAAAACAATGCCTGTCTGAAAAATCTTTCAGACAGGCATTGTTTGTCTCAACGGCTATGATAAGTGCAACCGCCTTAACTGTCGCGTTTTTCCTGTTCCGGGCTGTCGGTAATCGTATATTCACCTTCAATGATGTCATCATTGCGATCAATGCGTGCACGGGTCGCCTGGCTGCGGAAGCCGTCGTTGTTGTGTTCAAAATCGGCACCAAAAGGGCGGCCTTCATGCTGCGGGGTAGAAATGGTGGGGCCGCCTTTAATCGGCAGCAACAAAATACCGGCAATCAGGGTGGACACAAAACCCGGGCTCATCAGTAGCATACCGGCCACAGTGTAGCGAATCGGCCACAATAGCTGGTAGAGCGATACCCCGCCGCTGCGCAGTGTACTGCCGGCCAGCAAAACACCGGCCAAACCAATGCGGCGCAGCATAAACAGGCCGAGGGCAAAGCTGGCGATCATCAAGAATAACGTTACCCCGCCGCCCAGCCAGTCGGCTACCCAAACGATGGACATGATTTCTAAAAATAACAGCACCAAAAAGCCGATACCGAAATATTGCATGAACAGATTCCTTTTTAGTTAGGCTCTTAACATAATGCCAAAAAGGCTTAATTTCAACCAGCTTTTTATTTGGATCAGCTTCGAAGAGGAATCTCTTTTCGCCGGGCTGCCGCCAGCCGAGGTGCGTGGCGCTGCGGGCAAAGCGGTAAAAAAAAGTTAAAGCAAAAACATTACCGGCGGATATTGCTATCCTTACGCCCATGAAAAAATTTAGCTCCCGAATTTCACTGGTTGGCGCCTTGGCGACCGCCCTGTTGCTGGCTGCCTGTGCCGGTACTCCCAATACCACCGGCCCAGTGCCAGAAGGTCATTATCGTGTGCAGCCGGGCGATAATCTTTACCGCATCGGCCTGCGTTTTAACCAAAATGCCGCCACCTTGGCGCGCTGGAATAATCTGCAAGATCCAACTCAGATTGAGGTCGGTCAAGTCTTGCGCGTGCGCGCCAATGCCGGTGAACGCGCTGTTGCTACCCCGCGCAGCAGTACCACCGGCGAAGTGAAGCCGGTAAACCGCATGGCTTTGCGTTGGCCGCTGGATAATCACAGCGTCAGCAAGCCCTATGATGGTGTGAGCAATAAAGGTATAGACATGGCCGGTGCGCCGGGCACGCCGATTAAAGCGGCGGCCGACGGCAAAGTGTTATATGCCGGTAACGGTGTGCGCGGCTACGGTAATCTGATATTGGTCAGCCACAGCGGCGGCATGCTCACCGCTTATGCGCATAACGATAAATTGTTGGTCAGCAAAGACCAAACCGTGCGCGCCGGCCAGCAGATTGCGACCATGGGTAGCAGCGATACCGATAGCACCAAGCTGCATTTTGAAGTGCGGGTAAACGGTAAAGCGGTGAATCCGATGTTGTATTTGAATTAAGCAAGTGTTTGATTAAAAAGAATGCCTGTCTGAAAAAAGTTTCAGACAGGCATTCTTTTATTTAAAAGTCAGCCAAGAGCGTTCGCAAACAAAAGCATCGAGCGGTTTGTCGTGGCTTTCGTGTGGCAGCTGGTCGGCCAGTTGGCAGGCAAAGCCGACGCCGATTTTTTTCGGCAGCGAAAAACGGCAATGCGCCAGCGAGGCATCATAAAAACCACCGCCTTGCCCCAGTCGATAGCCTTGTTTGTCGGCGGCCACCAAAGGCAGCAAAACAATATCCAGTTTTTCCATCCGCACTTTTTTGCCGTGAAACTGCGGAATATCGAGCCGCCCGGCGCGGTGGCGTTCGCGGCGGGTGTCGGGCTGGTAGCGAGTGAACCACAGCCGCCGTTTGCCCGCTTCGATATAGGGCAGGTACACATGGGTGGCGCGTTCTAGTGCGGCTTGCATCAGTCCGCTCAATCGCAATTCGCTGCCCACTGGCCAATAAAACGCAATCCTGCGACCGCGTTTGAGCAGCTTTTTTAAGCGGCGGTTGATGCACGTTTCCGCACGCAGCCGCTCGCTTTTCGGCAATTGCTGGCGTGCACGGCGGAACTGGCGGCGCAATTGCTGTTTGTATTCGGCGTCGGAATAACCAGTCATCTTCAGCTTCCTTATAAACAAAATGCCTGTCTGAAACAAAAGTTTTCAGACAGGCATCTAGTTACTACTTATTGTTTTTTCCAGCGCTCTTGTGATTCGCGGATCACGGCTTTGGCTTCGTTAATGTCGCCCCAGCTGGTAACTTGAGTCGTGCCCGGTTTTTTCAGGTCTTTGTAGTGGTTGAAGTGGAACTCGATTTGTTTGATCAACTGCTGCGGCAGATCGGCCAAACTGTTGTAAGCATTGCCGTTGTTGCGGTCGTCCGCCGGCACCACAACTACTTTATCATCCACTTCGCCGTCGTCCATAAACTTCATCACGCCGATGACTTTGGCTTCCAGAAAGATACCGGTGGGCAGCGGGGTGTCGGTGATGATCAACGCGTCCAGCTCATCGCCGTCTTCGTCCAAAGTTTGCGGGATAAAACCGTAGTTGGTCGGCTTGGCGAAGGCAATCGGCTCAACACGGTCGAGCTGCATCACCGCCAGTTTGCGGTTCCATTCAATTTTGTGGTTGGAGCCGGCCGGAATTTCGATCACTACATTGATGATGCCGCCGTCTACATCGCCGGCGTCGAGGATTTGGTTAAAGTCTGCCATGAGGAGAATCCTTAGGAATGGGAAAGAAAAACGCAAATTATAGAGAATTAAACGCTAATGTGCCACTTTACGGTGAAGCGGCAAAAAATCGCATTTATACGGTTATAATGCCTGTCTGAAAAAACTGCGGAATCTGTTATGTGGCACATTATTTTAATTGGCTATATTTTTGTCACCCTGATGTTCTCCATCGCTCAGCCCGGTTGGGCGCGGATGCTGATTTATCTGACCGTATTCACCATTTTGCCGACCGTATTTGCTTTTTGGGTGGCCATCGTCCGCAAACGCAACAAGCGGATGAAGCAGGAGCGGCAGCAAAAACATAAATCCTTGCCAGAATAAGGGATTCTCTATATAATTCTCGGGCTTTCATTAAGAAAGCCTTTTTATTTTATTTTCAACGCTCGCATCGCGCCGAAGGGTGCCTGTTTCAGGTTCTGTGCGCTGATGTTTGCAATAACCCTTTATTAAGGAATCTTCATGTCTCAAATTACCATGCGCCAAATGCTGGAAGCAGGCGTTCACTTCGGTCACCAAACCCGTTACTGGAACCCGAAAATGGAACAATACATTTTCGGCGCGCGCAACAAAATCCACATCATCAACCTGGAAAAAACCCTGCCGCTGTTCCAAGAAGCTCAAGAAGTGGTTCGCCGTTTGGCTGCAAACAAAGGCACCGTGATGTTTGTGGGTACTAAACGTCAAGCCCGCGAAATCATCCGCGAAGAAGCTACCCGTGCCGGTATGCCTTTCGTTGATCACCGTTGGTTGGGCGGTATGTTGACCAACTACAAAACCGTTAAACAATCCATCAAACGCCTGGAAGAAAAATCAGCCGTTCTGGAAAACGGTGAAGCCAGCGGTTTCAACAAAAAAGAATTGTTGGACATGACCCGCGAAGTGGAAAAACTGGAACGCTCTTTGGGCGGTATCAAAAACATGAAAGGTCTGCCGGACGCGATTTTCGTAATCGATACCGGTTACCAACACGGTACCTTGGTTGAAGCCGCTAAATTGGGCATCCCGGTAATCGCCGTTGTGGATACCAACAACAGCCCTGAAGGCGTGAAACACGTTATTCCGGGTAACGACGACTCAGCCAAAGCCATCCGTCTGTACTGCCGCGGCATCGCCGATGCGGTTCTGGAAGGCAAAAACCAAGCCGTTGCTGAAACTGTAGCTGCCGCTCAAGAAGCCGCTGCTGCTGAATAAAACGGTATCGTGAAAGGGGCGGCAGCGCCCCTTTTCATATCGTCTTTTATTGTGAATGCGGTGGTGCCGCGTTCCGTCTGAATATATTGAATCTGGAGATAAACATGGCAGAAATTACTGCAAAAATGGTGGGTGACCTGCGTGCTGCTACCGGCCTGGGCATGATGGAATGTAAAAAAGCCTTGGTAGAAGCCGAAGGCGATATGGCGAAAGCAGAAGAAATCCTGCGCATCAAATCCGGCGCCAAAGCCGGTAAATTGGCCGGCCGTACCGCCGCTGAAGGCGTATTGGCTTATGCCATCGAAGGCAATGTAGGCGCTTTGGTTGAAGTAAACTGCGAAACCGACTTCGTTGCCAAAGATGCGGGTTTTGTAGCCTTTGCTAACTCTGTGGCCAAAACCGCTGCCGAGAAAAAACCGGCTACCGTTGAAGAACTGGCCGCTTTGGTTGAAGAAGAGCGTAAAGCCATCATCGCTAAATTGGGCGAAAACATGTCTGTACGTCGCTTCCAAGTGATCGATACCGCGAACAGCCTGACTGCCTACATCCACGGTGCTCTGGCCACCGAAGGCGTATTGGTTGAGTTCAAAGGTGCTGAAGACGTTGCCCGCAAAGTGGGTATGCACATCGTTGCGGCCAAACCGCAATGTGTATCTGAAGCCGAAGTGGACGCCGAAATCGTTGAGAAAGAGCGCCACATCTACACCCAGCAAGCGCTGGAATCCGGCAAGCCGGCTGACATCGCTGCCAAAATGGTAGAAGGCCGCATCAAAAAATTCTTGGCTGAAATCACCCTGAACGGCCAAGCGTTTGTGATGAACCCGGATCAAACCGTTGCCCAATTCCTGAAAGAAAACGGCGCGGAAGTCGTGTCTTTCGTACGTTACAAAGTTGGTGACGGCATCGAGAAAAAAGAAGTGGATTACGCTGCTGAAGTGGCTGCTGCCGCTAAAGTGTAATCACGTTGCATCCTAAACCGCCTGCCAGATTCGGCAGGCGGTTTTTTATCGGTGTGCAATGCCTGTCTGAAATATAGGACAGCCAAACCGCATATCATTTATAATCAAGCCTTATTGGCACGGTTTCAGACAGGCATTTAACGGCTGTTGATGCGAAGCCTATCAAGCCAAAAACAAATATTTGCGATACGCTTAATCCCATTTCGGCGCTATCGAAACGCGATGCACGCAAAGCTTTCCTATTGAGAACATTATGAAATTTATCGACGAAGCAAAAATCGAAGTGGTGGCCGGCAAAGGCGGCAACGGTGCGGCCAGTTTCCGCCGTGAAAAATTTGTGCCGCGCGGCGGCCCCGATGGCGGCGACGGCGGTAAAGGCGGCAGCGTTTGGGCGCTGGCCGATGAAAATCTGAATACCTTGGTGGAATACCGTTTTGTTAAACGCTATCAGGCCAAAAACGGTGAAAAAGGGCACGGTTCCGACCGCTATGGCGCCGGTGCCGATGATGTGGTGTTGCACATGCCGGTCGGCACGCTGATCCGCGATGCCGATACCGATGAAATCGTGGCCGACTTAACCCACCACGGCCAGCAAGTGTGCTTGGCCAAAGGCGGCAAAGGCGGCTTGGGCAATATTCATTTCAAATCTTCGGTAAACCGTGCGCCGAAGCAGGCGACGCCGGGCGAAGAGGGTGAAGCGAAAAGCCTGATTCTAGAATTGAAAGTGCTGGCCGATGTCGGTCTGCTGGGGATGCCGAACGCCGGTAAATCCACTTTAATTCGCGCGGTTTCCGCCGCCCGACCGAAAGTGGCCGATTATCCGTTTACCACTTTACACCCCAATCTCGGCGTGGTGCGGATGGATGAAAACAACAGCTTCGTGATGGCCGATATTCCCGGTTTGATTGAAGGCGCCGCCGAAGGCGCGGGTTTGGGACACCGTTTTCTGCGCCACCTTTCGCGCACCGGCCTGCTGCTGCATGTGGTGGACTTTGCGCCGTTTGATGAAACAGTCAACCCTGCCGATGAGGCGTTGGCGATTATCAACGAGTTACGTAAATACGACGAAGAATTGTTTGATAAACCGCGTTGGCTGGTGTTGAACAAGCTGGATATGCTTTCGCCGGAAGAAGCGGAAAGCCGTGCCGCCGAATTTCTGGCTGCCATCGGCTGGGATTATCCCGCGCCGGACGATCGTTTCAGCTTCGATATGCAAACCCCGCGCCTGTTTAAAATCAGCGCGCTCACCCATGAAGGTACGCAGGATTTGGTGCATCAAATCAATCAATACTTAATCGAGAAAAAACGGCTGGCCGCCGAGGCGGAA
>CALFOA010000187.1 GCA_937919795.1 uncultured Neisseria sp. | reverse complement strand
CGGTAGGCCACATCAATGGTAATGCCTTGCTCGCGCTCGGCGGCCAGGCCGTCGGTGAGGCTGGCGAAATCAGGGTTTTCCCCTTTTGCCGCCGCTTGGTCGAGCTTGGCGATTTGGTCGGTCAGCAGGGTTTTGCTGTCGTACAGCAGGCGGCCGATTAAAGTCGATTTGCCGTCATCCACGCTGCCGGCGGTGATGAAACGGAGTAAAGGAGCGGTTGAGGCGGTCATCATGATCCTTAATATAGAGCAGGCCGGGTAGCTTATCCCGGAACAGTTTTGAAGATACTCGGGTTAAGCCCGAGTATGACAATATTGTGATTTTGGTTATATAGCTTAGAAATAACCCTGTTTCTTACGTTCTTCCATTGCCGCTTCGGAAACGCGGTCATCCATGCGGGTGGCGCTGCGTTCGGAAATGGTGGCGGCAGCGGTTTCCGCGATGATGTCGTCCGCATTGGCGGCGGTACTTGCCACCGGGCAGGTGCAGGAAATATCGCCGACGGTACGGAAACGCACGCTGCGGACTTCTGAAACATCGCCGTCGCGTTTGGGTGTGAGCGGGGTAACCGGTACCAACAAGCCGTTGCGTTCCACTACTTCGCGTTGGTGCGTGTAGTAAATCGGCGGCAGTGCCAGATTTTCGCGGGCGATGTATTGCCAGATGTCCAGTTCTGTCCAGTTGGAAATCGGGAACACGCGCATATTTTCGCCGGGGAACAAGCGGGTGTTGTACACGCTCCATAATTCCGGGCGTTGGTTTTTCGGATCCCATTGGCCGAATTCGTCGCGGAACGAGAAAATCCGCTCTTTGGCACGCGCTTTTTCTTCGTCGCGGCGGGCACCGCCCATCAGCGCATCAAAGCCTTGTTCTTCAATCGTTTCTACCAAAGTAACTGCCTGCGCCGCATTGCGCGAATCGGTTTCGCGGCGCAACACCACGGTACCGCGCTTAATCGAGTCTTCCACATGACCAACCACCAGCTCCACGCCAGTGCGTGCCACGGTTTCATCGCGGAAGGTAATCACTTCGGGATAGTTGTGGCCGGTATCGACGTGCAATAATTTGAACGGCAGTTTCAGCGGGCGGCCTTCGATTTGAAAGGCTTTTACCGCCAGAGCCAGCAGTACCACAGAATCCTTGCCGCCGGAAAACAACAGCGCCGGATTTTTGGCTTCCGCAATCACTTCGCGGATGATATAAATCGATTCGGCTTCGAGCCAATCGAGGTGTTTGTTTTGGATAGACATCGATTTTTCCTTGCTTGCCAGATGGTGGCTACTTTACCCAGCACACTCAAAAAAAGGAAAAGATCGG
>CALFOA010000186.1 GCA_937919795.1 uncultured Neisseria sp. | reverse complement strand
CCGTCAGCACAGCCAAATGCGCGGCGACCGTACCCGCATCCCCGCGTACAATCGGACCGGTCAGCGCCTGTTCAGACGGCCTCCCCTGCAAACCCGCCAGATTCTGCGCCATCAACTCCCCTACCAATCCAGCCCGCAAGTCCGGCGGCAAACCCAGCGGCGCCAATACGTCCTGCGCATAGGCCGACAACGCCACCGTAAAATTAGCCGCCGCCGACATCGCCGCATTGCAACAAGCGGCCGAGCAACAGCAGGCGCGTTATCAGGAAATCGCCGCACAACTCAGCGAAAAACGCGCCCAAGCCGCACAAACGCTGGCGGGGGAAACCACTTTGCGGATGCAGGAATTATCGATGGCCGGTGCCGATTTTCACATCGCGCTGCTGCCCGGCGAACCCGGCGCGCACGGTTTGGAACACATTCAATACCAAGTCGCCGCCAACAAAGGCAACCCGCTGCGGCCGCTGAATAAAGTCGCTTCCGGCGGCGAACTCGCCCGCATCAGCCTTGCGCTGCAAGTGGTTACCAGCCAATACGCACCCGTGCCCACTCTGATTTTCGACGAAGTTGATACCGGCATCGGCGGCGGCGTGGCCGAAACCGTCGGCAAAGCCCTGCGTGCGCTGGGCAAGCGCCATCAAGTGCTGGCCGTTACCCACCTGCCGCAAGTCGCCGCCTGCGGTGAACACCATTGGCAGGTAAAAAAACATTTGGCCGACGACAAAACCATCAGCGAAATCCAAGTGCTCGACCACGCCGGCCGCATCGAAGAAATCGCCCGTATGCTCGGCGGCGAAACGATTACCGACACCACCCGCAGCCACGCGGCGGAATTATTGAGCTTGGTTGCATCCTAAACAGGAGTCATGCTTATGGACATCATCTTATGGCGGCACGCCGATGCCGAATACGGCCCGCCCGATTTGCAACGCCGCCTCACCGATAAAGGCCACCGCCAAGCCGAAGCCGCGGCGAAATGGCTGAGCCGCCATCTGCCCGCTGACTATCAGGTATGGGCATCGGAAGCGGCGCGCAGCCAGCAAACCGCCGCTTATCTGGAGCGCGAACTGATTATCCGCCCCGAAATCAACCCCGAAACCGATGCCTTAGTATTCCCCGCCCTGCTCGCCGCCATCGGCGACGAACAAACCGTGGTCATCACCGGCCACCAACCCTGGCTCGGCGCTTGGTGCGCTTATCTGCTCAACGGCAACTGGAATGCCGGTTTCGATTGGTCGGTGAAAAAAAGCGGCTTCTGGTGGTTCCGCTATCAGAATACTCACGGCCTTGCCCATGCCAAATTGGTAGCTGCAATGACACCGGCGGTTTTGCTGGCGGATTAAGTCCTTTAATGATGTTATGAACATAAATGCCTGTCTGA
Organism: uncultured Neisseria sp.; assembly: GCA_937919795.1. Taxonomy (GTDB): domain Bacteria; phylum Pseudomonadota; class Gammaproteobacteria; order Burkholderiales; family Neisseriaceae; genus Neisseria. The sequence continues at coordinate 502 of CALFOA010000186.1, read as the reverse complement.
AAAACTTTTTCAGACAGGCATTTTTAGCCATATAATATTTACGGAAAACAAAAACACTTACTCCCATCTAATCACCATCATGCTCGATAAAATCTTCAAACACATACATTATTACTACATCCAACCCAGAAAAGGCGCACCGCCTTGGTGGCTGAATCTGCTGGTGCTGCTCACTTCGCTGATTCTGGTTTGCTTTATCTGGCAGCCGATTAAGGTGTATACGGTGAGCGAGCCGATTAGCTTTTCCGAGCGGAAGGGGGATCAAGTCGATATTATTCAAAGATCATGGTTGGCTGGTCGCTCACACCATACCTCTTGGATGAAAATAAAATTTAATCAGAATACTTATTGGTGTAATTGCACTTTTCCTCTTTGTAGATATAAGGATTATATTGCTAATAGATTTAATTAGGGGCTTAGGAAGCAAATTTACTCCAAAGGGTGATTCCGCAGCATCTTCAACAAGAGCTTATACAAATCTTCTTTGCGATGATTAAAGCGA
>CALFOA010000185.1 GCA_937919795.1 uncultured Neisseria sp. | reverse complement strand
AACCGCCGACATTCTGCTTGTAAGGCAGACGCTCTACCAACTGAGCTAATCACCCTTGTCGCTTGACAGAAGCCGAATTAAACCAGATTTCGAGTGCGCTGGCAAGTGTTGTTGCAATAAATAAATGCGGAATTTTGCCAAGTGATTGTTGATGAATGATAAAAGTTTTTCAGGCAGGCATTCTATAATGCCTGTCTGAAAACTAGTCATATATAAAGCATCATAGAAAATGGCCAAGCTTGTTGGCTTTGGTTTGCAGATAATGCTCGTTTTCAATATTTTCGCCTACCTGCAAGGGCACGCGTTCGACCACGTCGATGCCGTTGAGCCGCAGTGTTTCGACTTTTTCAGGGTTGTTGGTTAGCAGCCGCACTTGTTTGACGCCGAAATGCTGAAGCATAGCTTGCGCCAGCGTAAAATCGCGCGCATCCACCGGCAGGCCGAGCGCCAGATTGGCTTCTACCGTATCCAAGCCCTGATCTTGCAGCTGATAAGCACGGATTTTGTTAATCAAACCGATGCCGCGGCCTTCTTGACGCAGATAAAGTATCATACCGCGCTCTGCTTGATTCACCGCCTGCATAGCCGCCTGTAATTGCGGGCCGCAGTCGCATTTTTGCGAAAACAGCGCATCGCCGGTTAAACATTCGGAATGGATACGCGCCAGCACCGGCTCGCCGTCGGCAATATCGCCCATCACCAGCGCCACATGCTCTTGGCCGCTGGCTTCTTCAAAGCCGTGTAAACTAAAAACGCCCCATTCGGTCGGCAAACGGCAGGAAGCGATAAATTTTAATTCAGTCATGCTTTAATGTTCTTTCTCTTCATCGGCATCGGTAATCCCGGCCAATGTACGCAAGGGTTCAATCAGCACCAAAGCGAGCGCTACCCATTCGGCCAGCGCCGCCTCATCAATAGCATTCGCCTGCGGATACTCGGCGTGCACCACGCCCAGCACCTGGCCGTTGCTGAGATGTATAGGCAACGAAATCTGGCTGCCCGCGCGCAGATTGTGTTCGCCCTGCATTTCATCCAGCGACAGCCAATACGCCACATCATCGGCTTGATTGAGCCAACCGGTTTGCGCGCTGCGGCTGGCCAGATGGCGAACGGCGGTGGTTTCATCCAACGGTAACAACGCTTCAATCGCGCTACCTTGTTGCGATAAACGCACCAAGCTCACTGGTTCGGCAGGTTTCAAATATACCGCCGCGCTTTGTGGGCGGGTGCGCTCACAAGCCGAATCCAGCGCCATGAAGATTTGTTTCAGGCAGGCATCGTTGTCTTCATTATTTTCTAAATGTTGATCCAGCTGCATATCGTCTTGGCTGTACCACAAAACAGAACGTTCTATCGCAGCTTGGCCGCGTTCGATCACTGCCTGCAAAGCCAACTGGGATATTCGAACCTCGTCCGGATTAATCCGCAAGCCTTGGGTGTTGAGATAATCATGAATTAAATCGAGAGACATGGTGTAGAAAATGCTTTCGTATGATGAATACACCGGCTGGGTACGCGGTGTGTGAATCTTTAACAGAGTTGCTATATTGGTGAACTCTGGTTGAGATTGTCATAGGGTATTGTTTATAACTGCTTAATATTGCCTGATTCGGCTGTTTTTCAATGCCTGTCTGAATGCTTTTTTGAATAAAACACGGGATACTATGATTTTATGCCGTTTTTGCGTATAATCCTGTTTCTCTTAACGCGGACGTGGCGAAATTGGTAGACGCACCAGATTTAGGTTCTGGCGCCGAGAGGTGTGAGAGTTCGAGTCTCTCCGTCCGCACCACATTGAGAAAACAGCCCTGGCAACGGGTTGTTTTTTTATGTCTCACTTATTGATACAACTTCATATCACCCAGCAAGATTCAAGCCACGGTAAAGACAAATTGCAGTCTATCGGTAAATGCTTGGTCATCTTTGAGCTTCGTTTTAGTTAGTTTACGCCTCCCTTTTGTTTTTCTCTTGTTTGTGAGTGGGCGATGATTAAAACGTTAAAATGCCTGTCTGAAAAATCTTTCAGACAGGCATTTATCTGCTAGTTAATAGGTTTTTATTGATATAGTTTGATAAAAAATAATTTATTTGTGTAATAAATGGCAAAAAGTTTTCTTTAGCTAACTTTATTCGTTTGCTATAATCAAACGGCATTAATTACAGCGATTCAGCTGGAAACATGCCAAAAGAAAAGCAGTTGGGTTTCAGACAGGCATGATTTTAGCCGGGTCGGTTATAACAATATTTAAGTCATAAGGCCTGATCCGTTAAACCGGGCGGGCTGTTTGATCGACAGAGAGGTTTGATTATGAGCGTTACACAATGGTTTGAGGTAAACGGCTACGACAGCCGTAAAGCGGCGGAAGGAGCGTTTAGCACCGATAAGCAGTCGCTGACTTTTCACGGGCAGGTTGATCCGGCCAGCAGCAAGGTGCAGATTTATACTTACCGCACCGCTAAGGAGGAGAACGGCGGTATAGCGGTTCGCGAATATTTAACCACGGTGGATAAAAGCCAGATTAACGCAGACGGTACGTTTACCGCTTACGGCATCACCGAAATGAGCGGTGATGTGCGTTTTGAACTACAGGCGACCGGCACTTCGGGCAATGTGACACTTACCCGTATCAGCGGTACAGTAGACGGTAATAACCAGAACATGCAGATTGTTTCTGAAAACGAGGTGATGAAAGCCGATGCGGCGGGCAATTGGCACAGCTATTCGCGTGATGTCGAAATCCGCGGCCAAGTGGAGCCGGGCAGCACGCAGGTGCGGGTGCAGCTGGATCGTGAAACTTATCAAGTCGACAATATTGATGCCGACGGAAATTTCACCTTAACCCTGAAAGACTTGGACGCCGGCCAGCATAAGATTACGCTGAAATCGACCGATGCCGACGGCAACAGCGGTAAAGATGTTTACAGCATCAGCGTCGGCCAGCAATACGGCGGCGGCGCGGTGGTGATTGATCAGGATGAAAACGATTCGGTTCATCAAGGTGCCAACGGCTTGAGCGGCAATGTGTTGGGACATTATTATCTGGAAAAAGGCGGCAAAATCCCCGGTGTGATGAGTTTCAGCATCAACGGCCAAACCGCCGAAGCGGGCGAAACGCTGGCAATCGACGGCATCGGCAGCATCCGCATTGATTACAACGGCGGCTATACCCTGAGTCTGACCAATCCGCAATACACCGGCCGTATCCCCGATATCACTTATCAGGTTAGCAACGGTACCGACAGCGACGATTCGGTGCTCTCTATCCGCGTTAATAACACCGGCGGCAACGCTTATACCGAAAGCCTGCAAGCGGCTAACAATGCCGACGGTCAGAACAACGAACTGCAAGGCAGTTTGGTGAATGACGTGCTGATCGGCGACACCCGCAACAGCGGCACAATCGGCATCGGCGAAGATAAATTGGTTTATACCGTGAAGGCCACCCACGATGTGTTGGAAGGCAACAACGGCCACGATATTCTGTTTGGCGACAACCTGAGCACGGCAGGCCTGAACTTTACCGCCGGCGACGGCAGCGATGCTTATCAGGCTTTGCGGCTGTATGTGGCGCAAAAGCTCGGTAATAGCAGCGACGATGCGGTGCGCAGCTTTATCGTCGAAAACTGGCAGAAACTGCTGGACAACAGCGACAACGGCGGCAACGACATCTTGCGTGGCGAAGCGGGCAGCGACATCTTAATCGGCGGCGCCGGTAACGACACCCTGATCAGCGGCACCGGTGCGGATAAATTGGTGTTCGTGACCAACAGCAACAGCGGTCATGATGTGATCACCGATTTCGATATGAACCTCGACCGCTTGGTGTTCACCGATGCACTGAGCAGCAACAATGCCTCTTGGAACGATGCGGCGCATAAGCTCACCTTCACCGGCGAGAAAGACGGTCAGACTTACAACAACAGCATTACCTTTCAAAACATCGAATCCGGCCTGACGCTGGAAGATGTGTTGAAGACGCAGCAGGTGATTGGATAAGCGGCATCAAGTTATTTTAAATAAGCGGCAACTATCTGTTTCCGGTTTGTTATTAAATACAGGCCGGGAAGATGGTTGCCGCTTTTTTATTGGATACGGTATCGCAGGATTTTCAGACAGATAGAGATGCCTGTCTGAAAAAAGTATAATGGATTTCAGACAGGCATTAGGGTAGAGAAAACATGAAGAAACGGTTTTTTGCAGGTGTGTTGTTACTATCGATTCTGGCGCTGGCTTCATGTTCGCGGGAGCCTGCTATGGGTAATCAAATACCGGTAACCGGTTTCGAACGAACGTTGAAGTTTGATTTGGATGGTACCAGGCTCAATGTGCCCTATGGTTATTTGGCCGGCACTTCTCGTGATTCTGCGACTCGTTGGCCTTCGGATGAGCAAACGGTAGAACCTGTTCAACTGTTTAGCATTTATGTCCATCCCAAATGGGAGGGAGAGAAACTGACTTTAGAGCCGTTTAACGAGCAGAATAAAGATAAATTTATTAAAAAATTCAAAGACGGTTTGGCGGATGTGGATGATATTTTGATACGTTCCAGAGAGGCTTGCTCCATCAATGTTCAAAGTTTTAAAAATGTTATGTTGCCCAAATCTGGAAAACAAATAAATTCTTACAATAAAGATTATGAAGCTTATGAGGAGAAGGCAAATGATCCAAAGGTTTATAAGGAATTTTATTATAGAGACAATGAAAATCCTGTAATCATCCATTTTGAATACAATGATGAGCGCCCACGAAAATACAGTTTCAGTGTTTCTGGTTGCTTTAAAGGAATGGCAATTAGCTATTATCCCAGTATAGTTGAGGCAGATATGAATCAACAAAACATGCAAAAATTGGTTTTGGAATACCAAAGTAAATTGGAAGAATTGATTGACAGTTTTCTATTGAATCAGCCCAGTTAAAAATACAAATGCCTGTCTGAAAAGTATAAAAGGTTTTTCAGACAGGCATTTTGTTGGATAGCGGCACCGCATCGACAAACGCCAAGCTT
>CALFOA010000184.1 GCA_937919795.1 uncultured Neisseria sp. | reverse complement strand
GCCGCCAGCGTTCAATCTGAGCCAGGATCAAACTCTTATGTTCAATCTCTAACTTTTTTAACTTCTGGTCTGCTTCAAAGAAATAAACGAAGATATGTTATACATAATCTTGTCTATCTTTTTTCAACAGTGTGAGGCGTCTCCGCACTCACACTTATCGGTAATCTGTTTGTTAAAGAGCAGGGATGGCAGTATACAGCAACCAATTTCTTTGTCAACCTCAATTCGTACAAACCGTTTCAAAAACGCTTTAAATTAAGACCAACTGTGCTATAATTATCTGTTCATCACATCGCCGCCGAAGCAGCGAAGAACCGAACTATACCCAAACCACCAAAACCCGTCAACATCTATCTGCAAAAATATTACCAATAAAATATCACCCGATTGTTTTAGCTGGGTATTTTTTATCAACTCTCCCCTCCATTTCCTGCCAGTCAAAACAATGCAGAGAACAATATCGTACTAAGGCCGTCTGAAAAGGGGTTCAGACGGCCTTTGCGATTATTTCAATATGCAATGCAATCCCAGGCAAGAATACACAGAATAGCCTATGCTCATCGGCACATTATGGGCAATTCCAAAGAACTTTGAGATTTAATTTTACAATACGATTATTTTGTGTGATTTCACACTTTTGTAGCAGAAACTTCTTCAAGCTGCTTGCGCTTTTATTGCAAATACATTACATTTCCTTACATAAAGAGCAAACGCTCGGAAAAGCCAAGTACACAAAGGCATAATTAAAGAGAGAGAATGCTCCGCGAGGGGTAAAGTTGATATGCAATATAAACAGGCTGCCGGATATCCGGCAGCCTGTTTTTCGTTAGGGGATGTTGTCAACGCTGCAAAATCACTTCCAGCACAAATTTGCTGCCGACATAAGCGAGCATCAAGCTGACAAAACCGATAATGGTCCACACCGCAGCCTGCTTGCCCCGCCATGCACTCAGGTGGCGTTTGGACAAGAGCGCGCCATAAATCAGCCACGATAAAATGCCGAACACGGTTTTATGGGTGAGCCCTGCAGGCTTGCCGAATACTTCTTCAGCAAAAAACGTGCCGCTGACCACAGAAAATGTGAGCAACAAAAAGCCTATCCACATGCCCTGAAACATTAACTTTTCCAAACTCAGCAGCGGCGGCAGAAACGACACCATCGGCGAAAATTGGCGCTTGTGCAGATTGCGGTTCAGCAGCAGAATCAGCACCGCCAGCAAAGTAACGATGCCAAACAGGCCGTAGGCCAACAGTGAAGCGCCGACATGCAGCATAAACGGCCAATTGCTGATTTGGTAGCCAACGTAATGGCCGGGAAACACCGCCGCGAGCAATAAGGAAAAAGCCGCACAGGGATAGAGCAGCAATTGCAGCCCGCGCAAACGGTAGAAGAAGCTGCCGACCCAATACATGGTGAGCATCAGCCACACAATCAGGCTGACGGAATAGCCAAACCCCATCACCAGCACATGGTCGTGCAGCACCGGCAAAATCAGCACCAAGCCGTGCACCAAAAGCGCCGGTGCCAAAATGGCGAGCTCGGTTTTCAGTGGATAATGCCGGGCATTTTTTTTCTGATGGTGCCATACAAACACAGCCAGGCCGGCATACACCAGCATCAGGCAAATCAGGACAATAGGCATGGCAAACTCTCTGTTGCGCGCATATTCACAAATGCGTCTGTAGTGTAGAATATGGCAATTTTAGCAAATAACGCCTGCTTGCGGGCGGCTATTCTCATATTAAGGATACGCATGTTAGACAATTTAACCAGCCGCTTCAGCAATGTTTTTAAAAACATCCGCGGCCAATCCAAACTCACGGAAGACAACATCAAAGAAGCCTTGCGCGAAGTGCGCCTGGCCTTGCTGGAAGCCGATGTGGCGCTGCCCATCGTAAAAGACTTTGTCAACAACGTCAAAGAAAAAGCGCTCGGCCGCGAAATCACCGACAGCCTCACGCCCGATCAGGCTTTTATCGGCGTGGTGAATGAAGCCTTGGTCGATTTGATGGGCAAGGAAAACAGCTCGCTCAATCTGGCCGCTGCGCCGCCGGCGGTGGTGTTGATGGCCGGTTTGCAGGGCGCGGGTAAAACCACCACCGTGGGCAAGCTTTCGCGCCTGCTGAAAAACGAGCAAAAGAAGAAAATTCTGGTGGTGTCTGCCGACGTTTACCGCCCCGCCGCCATCGAGCAGTTGAAATTATTGGCTGAACAAGTGGGCGTGGATTTTTTCCCATCTGATGCCGGCCAGCAGCCGGTAGATATTGCCCGCGCGGCGGTGGATTATGCCAAAAAGCATTTCTACGATGTGTTGATGGTGGATACTGCCGGCCGCTTGGCCATTGATGAAGCGATGATGAACGAAATCAAAGCGCTCCATGCGGCGGTGAATCCGGTGGAAACGC
>CALFOA010000183.1 GCA_937919795.1 uncultured Neisseria sp. | reverse complement strand
TTGCGCGGCAGCGGGCGGTTGATGAAATGCACCACTTGCTCTTTGATGGGCGAACCGCCGGTGGTGGCTTTCGGCGCGGCTTTTTGTTTACCGGCGCCGATGTGGAATTTTTTGCCCCATTGGTAGCCGAGGTTTTGCAGTTTGAAACCGGCTTCGACCACACCTTTGCGCAACACATTGATGGTGCGCGGGTCTTTGGCGTTCAAAAAAGCCATGCCGGCGGCCACGGCGGGGTTGAATTTGCGTTTGCCGGATTGGCGCAGGTAGTTGCGGATGGCAACGGTTACGTCGCCGAAGTCGATGTTCACCGGGCAGGGTTTCACGCAGCGGTGGCAGACGGTGCAATGGTCGCCGACATCGTTTAATTCGTCGAAATGCTTCATCGATACGCCACGGCGGGTTTGTTCTTCGTACAAAAACGCTTCGGTGAGCAGGCCGACGCCGAGGATTTTGTTGCGCGGGCTGTACAACAAATTGGCGCGCGGCACATGGGTGCTGCACACAGGTTTGCATTTGCCGCAGCGCAAGCAGTCTTTTATCGATTCGGCAATGGTGCCGAGATCGGACTGTTCCATAATCAGTGATTCTACGCCCAGCAATTCAAACGAGGGCGTGTAGGCGTTGCGCAAATCCGAGCCTTTCATCAGCTTGTGGCGGTTGAAGCGGCCTTGCGGGTCGACTTTGGCTTTGTAGTCCCAGAAGGGCTGCATTTCTTCGTCGGTAAGGAATTCGAGCTTGGTGATGCCGATGCCGTGTTCGCCGGAAATCACGCCGTTGAGCTGGCGGGCGATGCCCATGATGCGTTCGACTGCTTTGTGGGCGGTTTGCAGCATTTCGTAATCATCTGAATTTACGGGAAGATTGGTGTGGACGTTGCCGTCGCCTGCGTGCATGTGCAAGGCCACAAACACGCGGCTGCGCACCACTTTGGCGTGGATTTTTGCTAAACCCTGCATGATTTTGGTGTCGGCTTTGCCGCTGAAAATTTCAGACAGGGGTTTCATTACATCGGCTTTAATCGACACGCGCAGGCGGAAATCGCGGAAGGCGATAAAGCAGCTGTCATTATCTTGCGCTTGCGGGTCGGCAAATACGGTTTCGCCGTAACGCTGTTTGTATTCGCTCAAGGGTGCATCGAGGTTGGCGAGCAGCCATTCCCAGCGTTCTTTCACGGCTTCAACGTGCGCGAGCGCGTGTTTGGCGCGGTCGCCCAATAATTCTTGGCTCGGCAGGTCGGTGCCCATTTGATCCACCGGCAACGTGCCTTGCAGGTATTGGATTAAGGCGTTGCACAATGCGAGTTTGTTTTTAATCGACAACTCGATGTTGATGCGCTCGATGCCGTCTGAATACTCGCCCAAGCGTTCCAACGGAATCACCACGTCTTCATTGATTTTAAAGGCGTTGGTGTGTTTGGCGATGGCGGCAGTACGGCTGCGATCGAGCCAGAAGGTTTTGCGCGCTTCGGGGGTAACCGCGATAAAGCCTTCGCCGTCGCGGGCTTGCGCCAGTTGTACGATGCGGTCGGCCGCTTCAATCACGGCGGCTTCGTCGTCGCTGACAATATCGGCAATCAGCACCATTTTCGGGCGGCCTTTGCCGGCGGCTTTGGTGGCGTAGCCAACTGCGCGCACATAACGCCAGTCGAGGTGTTCCAAGCCCGCCAGTTTTACGCTGTCGTGGCCGAGCAGATAATCGCGGATTTCAACGATAGACGGGGTGGCGTTGGCCACCGTGCCGAAGAATTCCAAACAAATGGTGCGGATGTGTTTGGGCATGGTGTGCAACACAAACGCGCAGCTGGTGATGATGCCGTCGGTGCCTTCTTTTTGCACACCGGGCAGGCCGCTTAAGAATTTGTCGGTCACGTCTTTGCCAAGGCCGACTTTGCGGAAGCTGCGGCCGGGGATTTCCAAACGCTCGGTTTTGGCGATATTGAGGCCGTCTGAAGTGAGCGTGTGTACATCAAAGATAGCGGTTTCTTCATCGTGGATTTTGCCGAAATTGTGGCCTACCCGTTCGATTTTCAGCCATTCGCCCTGCAGATC
>CALFOA010000182.1 GCA_937919795.1 uncultured Neisseria sp. | reverse complement strand
TCTAGCGGTTAGGACATCGCCCTTTCACGGCGGTAACCGGGGTTCGATTCCCCGTAGGCGTGCCAAATTCTACAAACCCTTCAAGCTTGGCTTGAAGGGTTTGTTTTTTCTATCATGGGCAAACCAAGATTGATATCAAGTTTTGGCTGCCTATCGAAATACTTGTTGTTATCAACGCAAACTTCTCTTCGCTTTTCCGCTTAAACGCCGCAAGGGCATAGATTTTGCAGCCGATTCGGCGCATAATTTACATATTCTTAATCTCCTTAACTCTAAGCGAATACAGGCGAGATCTTGATGAAATTCACCACCCGTTTTAATCCGAAACTTTATGAATTGATGTCCGGCTACAACCGCGAGCGCCTGATTAAAGATGTGGGCGCGGGCTTGACGGTGAGTGTGGTAGCGCTGCCTTTGGCGATGGCGTTTGCGATTGCTAGCGGATTGCCGCCTCAGTCGGGCTTGTTTACGGCGATTATTGGCGGTTTTCTGATTTCGCTGTTCAGCGGCTCGCGGGTGCAGATCGGCGGGCCGGCCGGTGCGTTTATTGTGATCGTGTACGGTATTGTCGAGCAATACGGGGGAAGCGGCTTGCTGCTGGCGACTTTGATGTCGGGCGTGATGCTGTGGCTGATGGGTTTTCTGCGTATGGGGGTGTTGATTAAGTTTATCCCGGTGTCGGTGATTATCGGATTTACCAACGGGATTGCGGTGTTGATCGGTCTTTCGCAGATTAAAGATTTTTTCGGCTTACAAATAGAAGGCAAGGTGCCGGCTGAATTTTTTGCGCTTGTGAAAACGCTGTGGCAGGCCTTGCCGACTTGGAATGCTTCGGCGGTAATGGTGTCGCTGCTGTCGCTGGGCTTGATTATTGTTTGGCAGGCAGTGATGAAGCGCAAGATGTCGCTGCCGGTTGAGGCGGGAGTGCTGCCGCGCGTATCCGGTTCGCTGGCCTTGATTCCGGGCTCGATTGTGGCTTTGGTGGCGGCCACGCTGCTGGTGTCGGCAACGGGCTTGGATGTGGAAACGATAGGCAGCCGCTTCGGTGGCATTCCACAGGGCTTGCCGGAATTGACTGTGCCTTCGTTTAGCTGGGAAGAAATGAAAGGTTTGTTTTTGCCTGCGATGACCTTGGCGGTGTTGGGTGCGATTGAATCGCTGTTGTGCGCACGGGTGGCGGACAGCATGATACGCGACAAACACGATTCCAATCAGGAATTGCTGGCGCAAGGTTTTGCCAATATGGTGGTGCCGTTTTTCGGTGGGATGCCGGCCACCGGCACCATCGCGCGCACGGTAACCAATATTAAAAACGGCGGCAACAGCCCGGTGGCAGGTATGGTGCATGCATTGTGTTTGCTGGTGGTGGTGCTGGCGGCGGCACCGTTGGCGCAATATATTCCGCTGCCGGCGTTGAGCGCGATTTTGATGTTTGTGGCTTGGAATATGGGTGAATGGCGCGAGTTTGTGCGCTTGAAAACCTTCCGTATGCCTTACCGCATCAGCCTGTTGCTGGTGTTTGTACTCACCGTGGTGGTGGATTTAACCGTGGCGGTTGAGGTGGGGATTTTCTTTGCCTGCTTTATCTTTATCTATCGTATTTCCAGTCTTTCCACCGCCGAGCGTGTTGGGCTGCCGGAAGAAATGCCTCAAGTGGCAGGCGTTACCTCGTTCAAATTAACCGGTGCAATTTTCTTTGGTGCGGTAAAACTGATTGACGATATGTTGATCGATATGCCGTCTAAAGCCTTGGTGCTGGACTTTTCCAGCGTGATTTATATCGATTCTTCCGGTGAGGAATCTTTGGAAGAATTGCTGGAAACCTATCACGATAAGGGCGTGCCGATACTGGTGTACGGCCTGCGCCAACAGCCGTGGGATATGCTCACCCGAACGGGTTGGCTGAAGCGTTTGGGTAAAGAAAATGTGTTGAAAGAGATGGGCGAACTGCGAAACAGGTTGAGTGCTTTAGATTGAATAGGCATTGCAGAGTAAAACAGGCGTGGGTAAACCGCGCCTGTTTTTTGTTGATGAAGGTAGTGTTATGGGCTGCATAAACATTATACCTTTATATTTTTGGATTAAATTTGGCCTATGAGATTATTCGAATGCTGTTTTAGTTTACTTCTGGGGATGAGTTTACCTTCAAATTCAAAATTTTCATTAATCTTAATGATGAGTAGTTGTTGAAAATTTCCTTGTTTTTTAACAATTACTTGATTGCTCTTTTTTTCGGGGGAAATTGTTTTTACTTCAACACGTTTTTTTAGAATGAAGCCATCAGAGCCTGCTTGATTAAATTTCTTATGGCGATTAAGACCAAATTGTATTTCTGCGTATAGTTCCCCTAACTCTCCCCAAATTTGTAAATACCTACCAGTAGTTTGATAATATTGTTTTGCACACTGAATCAAATTTTCAAAAATTTGTTGCTTTACTATTGTGTCTTCTTCATCTTCATAATAATCATCTTCATATTCAAAAAGGGGCTTAGGATATTGCCAT
>CALFOA010000181.1 GCA_937919795.1 uncultured Neisseria sp. | reverse complement strand
GCCGGTGGAAATGCCGTTGGCCGCTTCGATGGAAACGGTGAAATTGGTGCCGTATTGGGCGCCGTTTTTCTGGGTCATCTGCGGCAGGTTGAGGCGGTCGACCATTGCGTCGTTCATCGGCAGGCAAACCAAACCGCGGGCGTGTTTGATCATAAAATTAATCGCCTGCGGGGTCACGAATTGGGCGGCCATGATTAAATCGCCTTCGTTTTCGCGGTCTTCGGCGTCGGTAATGATCACCATTTTGCCGGCTTTGATGTCGGCGAGAATTTCGGGAATAGGGGAAATCTGCATGTTTTTGCTCACGGTTGATGTGGGTGTGTTCGGGGTGGCGGGTGTGTCTTGCGGGGTATCGAGCCACAGCGCGGGCATACCGGCGCTTTGCTCGATTTTGCGCGCTTTGCGTTCGCCAAAGGCTTTGTTTTTCAGCAAGGCGGAAAGCTCGCCCTGATTGATGCCGGTTTCAGCCACAAACAAGGCTTGGCGGCCTTGGTGGATTCGGTCTATCCACAGGCGCAGGTTGTGGCGGCGTAATTCGGTTGGATTCATAGGGTGCGGCGTTAGAATGGTGTGGGTTCGACTATACGCCGTGGAGCTTGAAAAGTAAAGTTGAAACAAGCGGGCGGAAAATTACTTTAAGGTAATTTTCCGCCCGCTTGTTTCAGAGTGAAAACGGCGTGTTAGCGACTCGCCAAAATCCGTGCCACCGTATCCACCACCGCTTGCGTTTGCGGATCGATTTCAATGTTCACACTGTCGCCCACCTGTTTAACGCCGAATAAGGTCATGCGCAGGGTTTCGGGGATCAGGTGTACGTTGAACTCGCTGTCGCTCACCTCGCCTATGGTGAGGCTGCAACCGTCTAAACCGGCAAAGCCTTTGGGCAGGATATAGGGTTTCAGCTCGGCGGGCAGGGCGAACCAGACGGTTTTGTTGTGTTCGCTCTCTTCGATGCGGGTAATGCGGGTAACGGTGCTGACGTGGCCGCTCATTAAGTGGCCACCGATTTCGTCGCCGATGCGGGCCGCGCGTTCGATGTTCACCGAACTGCCGATACTCAATTCGCCGAGGTTGGTTTTCTTCAGGGTTTCGGCCATCACATCGAAACACACGCGGCGGCCGTCGATTTCGGTGATGGTGAGGCAGCAGCCGTTGTTGGCGATAGAAGCGCCGGTTTGCAGTTGGTCGGCCAGATGTTCGGGCAGCTCGACGGTGAGGGTGCAGAAATCGGGGGCGGGGCGGTCGATGGCGGTAATGGTGCCGATGCCTTGTACGATGCCGGTAAACATTGGGGTTCCTTTAAATGAGAGACGGTGCTTGGTAATGAATGCCTGTCTGAAAGTATTTTTAGCTTCGCTTGTTTTCAGACAGGCACTTTAGTCATCACGAACAAAAAAATGGCTAATCAGATAGCCGATGGCAAAAATATAAATGAAATCTGCCCCATAATAAATGACTTTTTCAATGAAATCGTCACTTTGCAGCAAACCATTGGGAACAGATAGTTTGATGAGCGCTACGGGCAGGGTCATCAAAAATACGAAAATACCAGCCAACCAGCCTTCGCCAAAAGGCATAAGGCCAACGAAAATCAATATATAAATGGCAAGCACAATCGCGGCAAATTTGATTCTGCGCAGAGTGAGTGGTTTCATGATTGTTTATTAAAAAAGTATGTATGGTTTTTTCAGACAGGCATTCTTTGCTACAACCACTTTCTACGGTTAAAAAACACCAATAGCGCCACAATAATACTCGCCATGATGCCCAATAAGATGAAATAACCATAGCGCCAGTGCAGTTCCGGCATGTGCTCGAAGTTCATGCCGTAGATGCCGGTGAGCAGGGTGAGCGGCATGAAAATCACGGTAATCACGGTGAGCAGACGCATTTGTTGGTTGAGGCGGTTGGACTGAAACGACAGATGCACATCCATCATGCCCCACACCATATCGCGCGAGGCTTCCAGCGATTCCACCAGTTGCAGCATGTGGTCGTAGGCGTCGCGGATATACAGATGCAAATCATTGTTGAACATCGCATAATCGCCGCGCAACAAGGCGTTGATGACTTCGCGCAGCGGGATCAGGGTGCGCCGCAAGCGTACGGCATCGCGTTTGAGTGAGTGGATGCGCATCAGCAGAGCGTGGGTATTTTCACCGTTTTGGAATAGAGTTTTATCTATGCTCTCAGCGCGGATATTGTATTGGTCGAGGGTGATGAAATAGTCGTCCACCAGCCGATCGATCAGTAGATAGGCGAGATAAGCGATGCTTTTCTTTTCCCGCAGCGGCAGGCGGTTGTCGATAAATTGCTGGCGAATTTGGGTAAATAGGCCAAGCGGGCGCGATTGGAAGGTCAGCACGAAATGCTGGCCGAGGATGATATACACCGGATCCGATTGCAGTTTGCCGCCGTTGTATTGAAACACACGAGCGGCGATAAACAGGTAGTCGGGATATTCTTCGACTTTCGGCCGCTGCTTGTGGTTGAGGATGTCTTCAATCACCAGATCGTGAACGTGGTAGGGCGCAAGTACCTGTTTCAACAGTGCGGCATCGTTGAGGCCGATGCAATGCAGCCAGCAGATTTGGTCGGAACCGGCGGCCGGATGCTCAAGCGGTTTGCCGTCTGCCGACAATAAGGGCTGGCCTTCTTGCAGTGTAAATTCGTTGAGCTCGCAACCGTCGGCGTTATACAGCGTTTGGTAAACGATTTGCTGCGGCGCGTTATCGATATTGCTGCGGGTAGGGGTGTTGAACATTATGGTGTCGTTTGATTAAAAAATGCCTGTCTGAAACGTGATGATAAACCGTTTTCAGACAGGCATCATAGTTGTAAAACTTACTGTGCCTGAACCACAAAATCCATATTGATTTTTTTCCATTGCTCGGCTTCAAACGCCAGCGCATCGGCGGCCAACGGGTTTTCGTCCAGCCAGTTTTGGGTGAGACGCAACACAAATTGTTGGGTGCTCGGATCGTGGCGCAACTGAGTGTTGTTCGGCAAATCCAGCGGCAGGCGGGCGCGGCAGAACAGTACGGCCAGGCGCAGAGTGAGGATGGCAAACCACATCATTTGGTTATCGCCGACAAACTCGGGCATTTTGCGCAAATCGCCGCGTTGGCCGAGGGTAAGCGCTGCCAACAGCTGTTGCTCTTTGCGCGAGAAGCCCGGCATATCGGCGTTTTCCAGAATATAGGCAGTGTGCTTATGGTAAGCGGTGTGTGCGATGTTGAGGCCGATTTCGTGCAGTTGCGCCGCCCAGTTCACATAACGCTGCCAATAGGTAAGCTCTTGCACCGAAATATGTTGCGACACGCTTTGCAGGAAGGTTTTCGCCACTTTGGCCACACGGTCGGCCTGGCTGCGCGCCACGTGATAGCGCTGGCGGAATTGCTGAACGGTTTGGTCGCGCATGTCTTCGTTGAGCTGGCGGCCGATTAAATCGTAGAACACGCCGTCGCGCAGAGCGGCATCGGTCACCATCATTTTTTGGATGGACAACTCTTCAAAAGCCGCCATCATCACCGCCAAACCACCAGCAAATACTTCTACCCGCTCGGGTTTCAAATCATTGAACTTGGCTTTTTTCACGCTGCCGGCGTCGCAAATGCGCTTGGCCAGATACTGCATACCGGCGTAGGTGATGTTTTCGTCTTCGCCCAATTCTTCGGCAATCAAGTCGCGGATGGCTTTGGCCGAGCCGGAAGTGCCGACGGCAAAATCCCAGCCTTCGCGTTTCAGCAATTTACTGATGCGCTGGATCTCCGCGCGGGCGGCGTTGATGGCGCTCTGGAAGTTTTTCTGGCTGATTTTGCCGTTGAAAAAACGCAGGCTGTAAGTTACGCAACCGAGGGGCAGGCTTTCGGTGTGCAGCGGTTTTAAATCGGCACCGACCACAAATTCGGTCGAACCGCCGCCGATGTCGATCACCAGCATTTTGTCGCCGTTGGGCGGTAGCGTGTGCACCACGCCGGTATAAATCAGGCGCGCTTCTTCGCGGCCGGCGATGATTTCAATCGGAAAACCCAATGCGGCCTCAGCTTTGGGCAGAAACTGGCGGATGTTTTTGGCGACACGGAACGTGTTGGTGGCCACCACGCGCACTTGCTCAGGCTCAAAACCACGCAGGCGTTCGCCGAATTTGGCTAAGCAGTCCAAGGCGCGCTCTTGCGAGGCTTCATCGAGATTTTTCTGATCGTCGAGGCCGGCGGCAAAGCGCACCATCATTTTCATCGAGTCGATCACTTTAAGCTGGCCGTCGATAATCTGGCAAACCTGAATGCGGAAACTGTTGGAGCCGAGGTCGACCGAGGCGAGCATGGAAGGAGGAGTAATGGTCATATTGTTGTCTTCAATATTCAATCAAAACAAAGGGAAAAAGCGGCGCTTATGGAACGCCTTTTTATTATCAACTTAGAAAGGCCTGTCTGAAAAAGTTTACTTGGGTTTCATGAAAAGTTTTCAGACAGGCATTTTGGTTTATTGTTGGCCGAGAAACAGTTTGTAAGCGGCGTTGTCGCTCACATCCTGATAACTATAGCCTACCGATTGCAGAAATCCGGTGAATTCCTCAATTTCTGCGGCGGGTACGTCGATGCCCATCAACACGCGGCCATAATCGGCACCGTGGTTGCGGTAGTGGAACAAGGTAATGTTCCACACGCCTTGCA
>CALFOA010000180.1 GCA_937919795.1 uncultured Neisseria sp. | reverse complement strand
TAGCTAATTTTTTTTGATGATGGATACCATCATTTTTTTTGATGATATTACATAGCGATTTGATTCAATGAATATTTTATAAAATTTATCCGCAAAATCAAATGTGAAAAAAAGTTTAAAACAGTTAGCTTTAATAACTTTTATGCTTAATTTTTAATCAAAATATCCTTGCTATTTGCTTGTTTATTAACAAAGAAAAGCAGTTATCCAATCTAATACTCTTCAGCATCATTAGCCATCCAACAAACACACTTACACCGGAAAAATAGTTTAAAATAGCGCTATTTTTCCCACCCTTCGCACACCCTTCCAATGATGAATATCCTGCAAGCAGAAAACCTCTCTTTCGCCGTCGGCCATGTGGCCTTATTAGACAAAGCCTCGTTCCAGCTCGACAGCGGCGAAAAAGTCGGCTTAATCGGCCGCAACGGCGCGGGCAAATCGTCACTGCTGAAGATTTTGGCGGGCGTACAAAAAGCGGACGATGGCCAGCTGATTTTTCAAAACGGCTTGAAAACCGTGTATGTGCCGCAGGAATCGTTTTTTGAGCCAGATGACAGCGTGTTCGACATCGTGGCCGAAGGCTTGGGCGGCCTGCGCGATATTCTGCGCCGCTACCATCAGGTGAGCCAGCAGCTGGAGCACGGCGAAGATGCCGCCCTTCTGAAAGAATTGCACGATTTACAAACCGAATTGGAAGCGCAAAACGGCTGGCAGTTTGATGCCGCCATCAAGCAGACCATCAGCGAATTGGGGTTGCCGGAAAACGAACTCATCGGCAATTTGAGCGGAGGCCAGAAAAAGCGCGTAGCATTGGCGCAGGCTTGGGTGCAGAAGCCCGATATTCTGCTGCTCGACGAGCCAACCAACCACCTTGATATCGATGCCATTTTGTGGCTGGAAAGCCTGTTGCAGCAGTTTAACGGCAGCATCGTGGTGATTACCCACGACCGCCGCTTTCTCGACAACATCGCCAACCGCATCGTCGAACTTGACCGCGGCGTGTTGCG
>CALFOA010000179.1 GCA_937919795.1 uncultured Neisseria sp. | reverse complement strand
TGATCAGCCGCTTGGGCGACTTACTGCAAACCCTAGAAGAAGCAGAAAGCGCCGAACAAAGCGCCCTCACCGCCCTGCACCTCGATTTACTGCAAGCTGTGCGCGAGGCGATGCAGCAACATAAAAAAACCAGCCGCGAGCGTAATTTCGACGATTTGCTCACCGATGTTTACCACGCGCTCACCGAAGGCGCGCACGCCGAAGCCTTGGCCGCGCTGATTGCCGACAACTGGCAGGTCGCGCTGATCGACGAATTTCAGGATACCGACCCGCTGCAATACGAAATCTTCAACCGCAGCTTTATCGCCCATCACAGGCCGCTGTTTCTGGTTGGCGACCCCAAGCAGGCGATTTACCGTTTTCGCGGTGCCGACATCTATGCCTATCTGAAAGCCGCCGCCGATGCCGATCAGCACTACACCTTAAACCGCAACTTCCGCAGCCATGCCGCGTTGGTGGACGGCATCGGCCTGCTGTTCCAACAAAAAAACCGCCCCTTCGGCCTGGCCGACATTGACTACGCCGAAGTAACGGCCGACCGCGCGGATAGCCGCCTGCAACCGCCGCAAGCGCCGATACGGGTGCGTTGGCTCAATCAAGCAGGCGACGAAGGATACAATAAAGACATGCTGCGGCAACGCGCCGCCGATTGGTGCGCCGATGAAATCGCCGCTATGCTGAATCTCGGCACCTTGCAGCAACAGCGTTTGAAAGACCAAGCGCTGCGCCCGGCCGATATTGCGGTGCTGGTACGCACCAACCTCGAAGGCAGTTTGATCAGCCGCGCGCTGAAACAGCGCAAAGTACAAAGCGTGTTGCTGCAACGCGATTCCGTTTACGCCACGCCCGAAGCCGAAGCGCTGGCCGCCTTAATCGGCTTCTGGCTGCAACCGCAAGACGGCTCGCTTTTGCGCTTCGTGCTCGGCAGCGTACTGTTTGAACAAAATGCCGAGCAGCTCTATGCGCTGAACCACGACGAACAACTGCTCAGCGACTATCTGGCTGCTGCCGCCGATGCGCTTACTTTGTGGCAACAGCGCGGCTTTTACGCCGCTATGCAGGCATTTGCCGCGCGCTATCATTTGGAACAGCGGCTGCTGGCGGCGGGTAAAGAGCGCAGCCTCACCAATTATCATCAATTAATCGAGCAGCTGGCCGCCGAAGACGCGCAAAGCCTTACTCCCGCCGCGTTGCATCAATGGCTGCACGCCCAAATGCAGGCGGCGCAAGCAGGCCGTTCCGGCCAAGAACATCAATTGCGGCTGGAAAGCGATGAAGCATTGGTGAAAATCGTGACCATGCACTCGTCCAAAGGCCTGCAATATCCTTTGGTGTATTGCCCGTTTGCTTGGAATAATCCGAAAAATGAAACGGATAGCTGGCAGGTTCTGCACCGCAGCGACAGCAGCGAATTGCTGGCCGAACACCAGCTCGATGAAGCCGATATCGAGCAGTTAGCCGACGAAGACTTGGGCGAAAGCCTCAGATTACTGTATGTGGCGCTCACCCGCGCCGAAGAACAATTGGTGATTTACTCCGGCTATCACGAGAGCAGCGCCGACAACCCGTTGAGCTATCTGCTGGAAGGCACTGCGGACAGCAGCCGCGCCGAAATCAAGCAAGTATTTTCTGATGCAAAAAAAGAAGAAAAAGCCGCCGTTTTATACGGTGCTTGGCAGCGTTTCGCCGATAAAGCCGCGCGCTACGGTTTTCAGTTTACCGAGCAAGCGCCCGAGCCTGCCCGCGCCTTGCCGCGCAACAGCAGCAGCGAGCCTTACCGTGCGTTGATGCGGCCGGAACGGCGTTTTGATTTAGTGCGATACAGCAGTTTTACCGGCCTCACCCAAAAGCTTTCCGCCCACGCGCCAGCGCATGAAGAACTGCTGCCGGCCTTGGATGCAGCCGAAACCGAGCGCCGCCCGGCCCCGCCGCCTGATGAACACGCTGATCTACACAACATCCACCACTTTCCGCGCGGCACCGCCGCCGGTTTATGCCTGCACGACGTATTGGAAAACTTTGATTTCCAGCAAGCGGCCGACGCGCAAAGCCCATTGATTGCCGATGCGCTTACCCGCTACAACTTCGATCCGGTTTGGCAGCCCGCCGTGAGCCGCATGGCCGAACAAGTCGCCCGCACCCCGCTGGCAGGCGGCAGCACGCTCGCGCAGCTGCCCAGTGAAAACCGCTTGGCCGAAATGGGTTTTGTGCTGCATGTAGACGACTTTTCTCCGGCGCGGCTGCAACAATGGTTTGCTGCCCCCGCCCAGCAACTGCCGCCGGAATGCGTCGCCGCCGCCCGCGCGCTGGATTTCCACACCTTAAAAGGCTTTCTCAACGGCTTTATCGATTTAATCAGCCTGGATGAACAAGGCCGGGTGTGCGTGATCGACTATAAATCGAATCATCTGGGCGACAGCATCGCGGCCTACGATACACAGGCGATGAATGAAGCGGTTGCCCACCACCATTATTATCTGCAAGCCTTGATTTACGCGGTAGCGGTGGCACGCTATTTTGCCCAGCGCGGCCACCCGCTGGCCGAAGTGCACATCCGCTACTTGTTTTTACGCGGCTTAGATGATCACGATGTCGAAAACGGCATATGGTCGTGGACGCTCACTCAAGCGCAACTGGCTGAATGGTTATAACAAAATGCCGGTTGTCCGGCCTGTTGCCCGATGTCGGATTATCCATATCCAAAGCAGTAGATTTGCGGTATATTGAGCGAAAATTTTATGCTCAAAACCTGTATTCAAAATCATTAAAGGATTAAACCCCATGTTCAAACGCCCTGAAGAACTCATTATGGCCGTACTGGCCGCCTTATGGGTGGTGTTCACCTATTTCCTGGCCAGCTATTTCGGCGCGCCCACCCAAACCGCGCTGCTGATTACCGCCCTTACCGTGATTTGGGCTGCGCTGTTTTTCGTTTTATGGCAACGCGGCCACAACGGCATGGTCTGGCCGCTCTTCCTCGGCCTGCTGGTGGCTTGCTGGTGGCCGTTTATCGATTGGTTTGCCATCCGCGGCTTTGTTACCCCCGAATCGATTAACGATACCATCGTATTGAGCAGACCTTGGTACGACACTTGGACCGCCAAAATCATCTGGGCGCTGATTCCCACCGTATTGGGTTATGTTTACAAATGGAAGCGTTCAAGAAGAACAGTACCCGCTACTTTTAGCGCACATTAATCCATAAACAATCCATCAAATAAAATGCCTGTCTGAAAGTTTTTTCAGACAGGCATTTTATTTGACCTCAACCGTATCACCCTTAAGGTGAAATCCATTAAAATAACGCATCCGCATTCAACAGGTTTTCATCATGCACACCCTTCCCGCCCATATCCAGATTGCCGTAATCGGCGCAGGCCCGGTCGGCGTACTCACCGCGCTGGCGCTGCAACGCCAAGGCAAACAGGTTTTGCTGATTGAAGCCCGCCCGCAACACAGCGTGATACGCGACAAGCGCACGCTGGCTTTATCGTTCAACAGCGTGGCCGCGTTTGCCAAGGCGGGTGTTGAGTTGCCCGAAGCGGAAAGCACGCCGATTGTTGATGTGCATATTTCCCAGCAAGGCCTGTTTGGCCGCACGCTGTTGCGCGCCGCCGATATGGGCGTGGCCGCGCTTGGCCGCACAGTAGATTACGCGGTGCTGATGCGCCAATGCGAAGCCGCGCTGGAAGCCCAGCAAACCGATGTATTGTGGGACACCCAAGTGCGCCAAGTGCGCACCCTCAAACATTTTGCCGAATTGACTTTAGAACAGCACGGCCACAGCCACCATCTCACCGCCGATTGGGTGATTCTCGCCGAAGGTGGCCACCTCACCGACGGCCTGCCCGGCCTGCAACGCCACAGCTACGATTACCACCAAAGCGCTTTGGTAACCACCCTCACCTTCGAGCAAAGCGGCAACGGCGTGGCTTACGAGCGTTTTGCCGATCAAGGGCCGTTTGCCCTGCTGCCTTATCACGACGCCTGGCGGCTGGTGTGGACGCGCAGCCCTGAAGAAGCCTTGGCCTTAAAAGAAATGCCGTTTGACGAATTTGCCCGCCACTTCGAAGCCGCCTTCGGCAAACGCTTGGGCGCACTCAAATCGCGCGGCGAAGCTGCGGTGTTCCCGCTGCAACTCAAGCAGTTAAACAAAGTCTACAGCGGCCGCGTAATCTGCATCGGCAACGCCGCACAAACCATGCACCCCGTCGCCGCACAAGGCTTGAACCTCGGCGTGCGCGACGCCTTAGCCGTTTCCCGCCTGCTCGGCGAAGCGCGCAATTTAAACCAACCCGAGCTCGCCGAACGCTACGCCGCCAAACGCCGCTTGGATGCACACGCCATCGTCGGCTTTACCCACAGCCTGGTTACTCTGTTCGACCATCCCGACCTTACCCTCAAACTCGGCCGCAGCGGCGTGATGACCCTACTCGACGGCCTGCCCGCCGCGCGCAAAAAATTTACCGAGCAATTGATTTTTGGTTTGTAAACCAAAGCTGCAAAACAAATGCCTGTCTGAAAGCTTTTTAGTTTTCAGACAGGCATTATTAATATCAGACGTTCATTATTGTTTGGGTAGGTTTTGCCAGATATGCTCGCCCATGGTGTCATAAAAATGTTTTTCTGCATAAGGTATAATGTAGAAAAAATTTTGAGGGTCGGTAAAGTGCATGCTTAAATGTAAGTTAACAGGATCATTCGTATAATAGTTCATCATGCTGCAGCTTTTTTTCCCATTAAGCCAATGACAAGAAATAGCAAGAGACTGGTCAATATAAGCCATTTTTTTAGATTCATTGGGCAAATAGTAATAATATCTCAAAGAACCCGGAGATTTTTTATCCTCTACGCAAAAGAAATGAGGCTCCTGATTCTCCGGCCCGCAAGGTGCATAATGATCACCATTCCGATTGCGATATTTAAGAACGTCAGCTTGAGTTTGCAGATTATTTTCCGGCCTATTCTTGGGGATTTGTGGATTAGCTTGGTAAATATTCATTCTTGCTAAAACATCATCAGGAATATTCTCTATTCCCAATTTTTCTTTAATCTTTTGAGACCTTATAATCAAATGATCCTGTTGGGTTTTCCTCATATAGCGTGAATAAAAATCCTGATAGCGCTCATCACGGTAGTCATAAACTTCTTCTTTGCCCCTTGACCCGCCATCCGTACCCCCGCCGCATGCTGCAAGCAGCAACGGCAGTAAGCTCACCAGTAAGTATTTTATGTGTGCCATTTATTGTTTTTCTATCTTTGAAACAGCCGAATACGGCTAGCTAATTGGTTAAATAAAAATGCCTGTCTGAACAAATACTGCCTGTTCCAAGCTTTTCAGACAGGCATTATTAATATCAGACGCTAATTATTGTTTGGGTAAATTTTGCCAGATATGCTCACCCGTGATTTCATAAAAGTGTTTTTCGATAAAGGGCATGATGTAGAAAAAGTTTTCGGGGTTGGTGAAGTGTATATATATTCTCATGTTATAAATATCACCTGGATATATCAATAATTTACACTGCTTCTCCCCTCTCATTTCTCTATTACACGAAAAATTAATAGAATGATTGATATT